>JAZTXE010000121.1:0-1620 GCA_045636205.1 Eubacteriales bacterium | reverse complement strand
ATTGTGGTAGCACCTCCTTAATGAAAATGTGGTAAATGGCGGTATGCCTTAGTATAGGCACCCTCCCACGGCAGCCATGAGACTGCATTTATGCTAAAGCGCTCTTCGCGCTTGCATACAAACTTTACCTTGTTATGAATTAGAAACCGGTTCAACCTGATCCGGCTCCAGCTCAACCGGTGTTTCACGACCGAACATGGATACGATAACGCGAATTTTGTTCTTATCCAGTTCAATTTCATCGACAACACCGATGAAGTCTTCCAGAGCACCGTCAATAATCTTAACGCTGTCACCAACCTCGTAATCGACTGTCAGCTCATGCTTTTCAACGCCGAGTGCAAGAACCTCTTCCTCGGTAAGAGCAACAGGCTTGCTTCCTGGGCCTACAAAGCCGGTAACACCGCGAGTGTTACGCACTACATGCCAACTGTCATCCGTCATGACCATTTTGACTAAGACATAGCTCGGAAAAATTTTGCGCTCAACTTCCTTGCGTTTACCGTCCTTAATTTCTACAACGGTTTCCACCGGAACACTGACCGCATGGATCAAATCGTGCAGCTTACGGTTTTCCACCGCTTTTTCAATTGTAGCTGCTACTTTGTTCTCGTAGCCTGAATACGTATGAATAACGTACCATTTTGCGCTTTCAGCCATATTGCACTCCTCAATCCGTCAATTACTTACCGGCCAACTGCATTAAAGCGCCATATCCGCTCTGCAGCAGAAAATCAGCAAGCGCAATGAACGCACCGACAACGATAACCATACCGATTACGATACCGGTGTTTTTGATCACCTGAGCCTTTGAGGGCCAAACGACCTTTTTGAGCTCACTCTTCAGTTCACGGAACCATCTTCCGATACCGCCTGATTTCTTTTTCTCAGGCTTATGGACTTTCTTTTCGTTTTCACTCATGACTTGCACACCCTTTCTTGTTTGATCCTAATCAATCAAGCAAACTACTTCGTTTCTTTGTGCAGGGTATGCTTGCGGCAGAAACGGCAATACTTGTTCATCTCAAGACGATCCGGATCATTCTTTTTGTTCTTGACCGTGTCATAGTTTCTCTGCTTGCACTCCTGGCAGACAAGTGTGATTTTAACTCTCATAACGGCACCTCCTAAAGATAAAATTGCCTCCCTGACGGCAGCGAGCATCGCGCCGCGCGGAAATTTTTGATTTTTCCCGCTCTTATGAGCCGCTTTTTGTACGCGGATTTTCGCGCACAAAAAAAAGACCTTTTTCAGGTATCAATAACTATACCATATTTTGTTTATTCGGTCAAGCCTTTTTTACAAAAAAACTTTTTCTTTTTTATCTGTTCAGCCTTACATTTGTATAGTATAATATATATCAGTAAGAAAGTAAATCACTTATCTTCTAAACCAATTATATTTAAGGAGATATTAAATTGAAGAACGCAGGAAGAATCATGGGGATTGACTATGGCGATGCCCGCACCGGCGTGGCCATGTCCGATCTGCTTTGCACCATCGTAGGCTCTACTGCCGTTGTGCCCAGCCGCAACCGGGAGAAGGCAGTGGCCGACATTGTGCGTATGGTGAAGGAACAGGAGGTTGGCAAGATTGTAGTTGGTCTGCCTCGAAACATGG
>JAZTXE010000120.1:0-8623 GCA_045636205.1 Eubacteriales bacterium | reverse complement strand
GAAAAAGCCTTCCCCTATGTAAAGGAGAAGGGGGACCGCGTAAGCGGTGGATGAGGTGAGGCGTTGTGGGACGTAAAACGTAACGAAAAACAATTGTAGGGGCGGGTCTCTGTGCCCGCCCGCGGGACATTTGTGAATGTCCCCTACTTTCCTGCATAGGAGAAGCCTTGAATAAGAAAAACATGCAATGTTTTGGTACGCGAACCGAAGGAGGAAGAAAATGATAAAGAAAGGTTTTATACGCAGAGGGTTATCTATGCTTTTGGCATTGGCACTTGTTGCGGGGATAATGCCCGCGGGTGTTTTCACGGCATCTGCTGCAGATGACCCGACCGTTACTTATGACTTTAAGTATTACGGTCAGGCGAACACGTCTCCGATATCAGAGACATTCTATACGACAAAAGGAGTAAGCGGTCTATCATATACGGCAAATGCTGCGGGCTGCGGGGATTGGGCATATCTTGATCACAATATCTTCAGTACAAGCGCGGATGACAGAAGCAATCCGAACAAAGCGGCAACTAATAGGCAGACAACTTTTAACCGCGATATAAGAAAGTCCGGCAGCACAAACGTTGTTTTTCAGGGCGGATATGACAAAAGCGGTTATGGAAGCTGGGTTGCGTTTAAGATAAAAGGTCTTAGCAAGGGATTGTATAACGTAAGCGTCAATACATATCATTATAAGAATAAAAACACCAAAATCGGTATGTATCTGCTGCCCGGCTCGGTTATTGATGCAAACAGTGCAGCAAATACCACCAATAATATCCACGGTGTTGTAAAGTACAATAACAGCGATACTGAGCTTCACGCTGACGCCCTTGGGCGCGTTCCTACGGCTAAGCTCATCGGCTCAAAGAAGAGACTTGACGCTTCCGAAAAGTGGGCTATGTTGAACCTGGGAGCAGTTTCGGTTGACAGTGGTGATGAGAACACCGAGCGCGTTCTTGTAATCAAGGTGGAAGAGCCGACTGCTGTTGCTGATTCGTCAGCGCATGAGTTGGATACTTTCTGTTTCCCGGAAATTAAGTTCGAATACCAGCACGAGCTTGGCGGAGTGAATGCAAGCTTTGCCGATGCGGTTGTAGGCGATAAGCTTGTACCCTCTGTTTCTCTTGTAAATCTTGCAGGCAAGGAGTTTGCAACTGAAGCGTACAGCTATGAGCTTGAAAGCCTTGATACATCTAAGATTATTATAGGCTCTGACGGCAGCGCATATGCAGTAGCTGCAGGTCAGGCGCAGATAAAAGTAAAAGCAACATATAACAACGATACCGCAGAGACGACAGCGAATGTCAATATAATTGCACAGCCTGCACTCAGCGGAAAAAATCAGGCATTTAAATTCTATTTAAATGCTTATGCAGATGTGGATGATAAGGCAATCATGACCAAGGACGGTGCGGTTACACAAAAGTATACTGAGTACGGTACCGAGGGCAGGACATGGAGATTTTTAGACTCCACATCTTCCAAAGCGGACAGTGCAGGAAATATTCTCGCTATGACAGGAACATACCTCGCGATGAACAACGATAGCGGAGAATGGATAGCGTGTGCTGTAAAAGTACCGGCTGCGGGAAGATATTCGGTTGATGTTTCAGGTCTTTGCTATGCAAACGGCGGTGTAGCAGAGGTGTATATGACACCCTATACCCAGGGAATGAAACGCGCAGATATTATAGCTGCAATTAAGCCTGAAAATCTTGTCGGTTCATTTGATGAAGCACGTGCAAAAGGGCATGCGGAATGTGACAAGGTAGTAAATGAGACTGTTGGCGTATTTGATGCTCTGGATTATGAGGAATATCTCATGGTTGTGCGCGGTGTAAAGAGCAAAAACGCAAACCAAAATCCATATATACATCTGGCGAGCGTCTCTCTCTACGGTGAAAGCGCGGCAATAGACTCGGTTGAGACCAAGCTTTACGATGTAGAGCTCGGTGTCGGTGAAAAAACCTCTATTGCAAGTACCGTGTGCAAAAATGCAGACGGTGATGTGGTAAGTATGTCAAACGGTTATATAGATTATGTCTCTTCGAAT
Source organism: Eubacteriales bacterium (assembly GCA_045636205.1). GTDB lineage: Bacteria > Bacillota > Clostridia > Oscillospirales > JAAYXM01 > JAZRUF01. The sequence goes on along the minus strand of JAZTXE010000120.1, from coordinate 6,573 downwards.
CCGAAGGTTGTTGAGTACAATCCGGAAACCGGGGAGATCACAGCGATTTCCGAGGGCGAAGCAAGCATTATAACCATGGCAATCAAAAACGGATTTTTAGTTAAGAGTGAAACTCCGATAAGCGTAAGCAACGATTACGCGATAAACGGAATTGAAATTTTCGGCAATGCTACTGCAGCTAAGGGGACTGCATTTAAAATAGGAGCAGAGCTCAAGTTTGCAAATGGTGATAAGATGATTTCAAAGCGTGCTGCACCGGTGTTTACCGAGGTGAAAGATGCAGATAACGCTATAGAAATTGAAAATAATATCATCAAGGCGAAGGGCGAAGGAAGCGCAACTGTAAAAGCAACGGTTGAATACCGAGGTGTAAAAGTCGAGGATACAATTGAGCTGACAGTGGGGACGGAGTATGTCCCGCTCTCAGGCGAAAAGCTGGTTTTCGACTTCGGAGTAGGTGATCTTGCTGAGGATAAGAGCGAAATTTATACCTATACCGACTATTCTGAAAACCGCAACTGGGCATATGTGTCCGATTACGTCACGGGTGTGGACAGTTCAAATACAGCCATATCTCTGCTTAAGGATATGATTCAGTGCTGCTCAAAGGCAGTTGGCGAGTATATGGCGTTCAAGGTCAACGTTCCAACTGCCGGACGTTATCAGACAATATTCAATTCTTATGTTTATAAGCCTGGTGGTATTACGGATGTATATGTAATACCGTATAGTGAAGTTGTTGCTGCAGATGTGTCTGAGTATCTGGTTGATGCATACAAAATAGGCTCAGCGGACTGTTACAATGAAACTGATGCATACCGCGATTTCTTGCTCGATGATGTAGAGTTCACCAAATCCGGTGAGTACATAATCGTACTGTGCGTATCCGGAAAAAATCCTGCGTCAAGCGATTATGCTATGTATCCCGCAAGTATTACTCTGGACGGCATTAATGTTATTTCCGAGGCGGAAATGACTGCAAACATCAGCCGTCTTGGTGTTGATGAAATGGGAAACTTCACCGTAAGTGCGAAGATGATTGACGGTGCGGCTGTTCCTATGGATATGGCTGAGATTACTTGCTCTGTAGATGATGAGAGTGTAATTTCCGTTTATGACGAGAACATGAGCTTTAAAGCACTCAAAGACGGTACAGCAACCATTACCGTTGCAGTAAGCTATAAAGGTGTGACGGTTTATGACAGTCAGGAGATTGTAGTCGACACTTCAAAGTATGCAGTGAAGAATGCATTGCTCTATGGCAAGGAAACGGTCAATATAGGTGATGTGGTCGTATACACACCTGCACTTGAACTGGGCAACGGTACAGTTGTTGAGGTGGTTGACGGTGAAGCGGAGTTTTTCATAGCTTCACAATACCCGGAAAACACAGTAAGCATAGATGGCGGCAAGATACTTGCAAATAACGAAGGAATGGCTGAGATTTGTGCGAAGGTGAAAGTACGTGGGAATGAGTACCTCAGCGAAACGGTTAAACTCAATGTTGTTCAAGCCTCTGAGGGAGACTTTATGATAGACTTCCGTAAGGGTGCATATACGGGAGACCCTGAGGGTGATGTAGAGCTTCTGACCGAGTATACACCATACCGTAGATGGGTTTATGTTGGAAATCAGGGGCAAAGCAGTAGTTATCAGACTATAGTAAGCACTGCGGTTCTCTCACAGATGGTGTTTGATAAGAATTATAGCGGAGTATGGTATATGGCTATAAAGGCGAAAGTGCCTGCAGCGGGAACTTATGCGGTCAGTGTAAACGCTTATTGCTCTACCTCCGGTGCACTCACGGAGCTGTATAAATTCCCTGCAACGGCGGAGAGCCAGAATAATATAGAGGCAAATCTCACACAAGAAAATTTAATCGGTGAGTTTGATTTCTATGCTCCAAGCGCAAAATATATAACCGATACATACGGTACTGTCACCTTTGACAGTGCGGGTGAGTACATGATTGTATTCAAAGCGCTGCGTACGGGTGGCGCGGGCACAAGTTCAAGTGCGATTTATCCGGCTTATTTAAGCTTTGGAGACGTAAAAACTTACGGCTCAGCAAAGCTTGAAGCTGAGAAAACAGTTCTTGAGATTGGTGATGTTATTCCGACAACGCTTACCTTGTTTAGCATTGACGGAAACGAACTCCAGTATGATATTTCAGACTTTGAAAGACTTTCCTATGAATCCAGCGACAAATCCGTTGTAACGGTTACACAAAGCGGAGAGATAACCGCGCTCAGTGAGGGTAAAGCTACAATTGAAGTGTATACCGTGCTTGACGGAATAGAAAAGAAAGCTTATCTTACGATTGAAGTAAGAGATGATACGGACATCATCGCCGCTGAGATTTCAGGCGAGGATTCGGTATATGTATACGGTAGCCAGAAACTTGAAGTTTATACTAAAATGTCCAGTGAAAACTCATTTAAGATTCCTTCTGAGTATATAACATGGGAGCTTATGCCCACCTCTGAACCGGGTGTTGCCGAGCTTTCAGAGGACGGTGTAATAACCGGTAAAAAGTTGGGTACTGTACACGTCAAAGCGACGATTGCCCCGAATTACAAACCTCTTGCTGAGAATATAGTTGTTGCTCCTTTTACTGTAAATGTGGTATGGGATACAACCATCAATCCGGCAATTTACACAATGAAAAAACGCGAAAATGTAAAGAAAAATGCCGAGCGCTATGGTTGGGCAAGTAAAGAGGTCGAGTCGGCGAAGAAGACTGCGGATAAATATGTGGAGGACATGGAAGTTATTTATAATTTGATGGTTCCTGAGGGATTGCCGAGATACTACCATGTTGCCCATAAAATGGATCCGCTTAAGTTCTTCTGTCGTTACTGCGGATGCGATATTGGTTTGAAGTACGGAAGCTATGCGTGGATAACTGACCCGGTTAATAATCCGTGGAAAGTTCAGTGTCCGGATTGCCGCAGACTTTTCCCGACAAACGATTTCGGCTCATTCTATAAGTTGGGTATCACAGAAACAGGCGATTGGAGCTATGAGCAGGCTCTTGCAGAGAATGCAAGGCTTGTAGCAGAGGGCAAGGACGGATATCTCAAAAATGTTCTTTATCCGGAAATCGATAAACTGCTCGGCGTTGAAAACTGGGGTGTTGATGACGGATTTGGTTATAAGCAACCGTATATTTCTGATAAAGATCTTCCGGGATACGATGCAAGGTATTGGAACAATAACGGCTTAGCATATTTCACCGACAGCGGCACAACTGCACCGGTTGAACACAAGTATATTGCATATTATCTGCATGAGGGACTGTGGTACGGTCAGACCTCAACTCCGGCAAACGCGGTAGTAAGAAAAGCAATAAACAGCCTTGCGACTGCGTTTGTATACACCGGCGAAGCAAAATACGGAAGAGCGGGTGCAATCCTTCTCGATAAAGCAGCAGATTTCTATCCGGATTTCGACTGGGGTCTCTGGAAGACCTTCCGCGGCGACGGTTATGACGGCAAAGTTGTTGACGCTACTTGGCAGACCTTCCTCGACATAGAATTTGCCGAGGCGTATGATGCATTCCTGCCGATTTACAATGACAAATATGTAGTTGATTTCCTGTCTGAAAACGGCGTTAAATATGCAGAGAGTGAAAACGGTGAGCTTGTCGTGGTAAATGCTAAGGACAGCCCGGGCGCTCTGCGCAAGAACGTAGAGGACAATTATCTGCGTGAGATTTACAAGGGAGCGGTTGACGGTAGCCTGCGCGGAAACTTTGGCATGGAGCAGGAAGCTGTAACTACCGCGGCAGTCGCTTTTAACAGACTTCCGGAAACCGGTGAATGGCTTGAATGGGTAATGGCGCCGGATCGCGCAAAGGACGCTGACCAAACTGCCCCAACCTATACTGGCGGTCACGTTATGCCCAGAATTATCAACAAAGTAGACCGTGACGGTCATGGCAATGAAGCGGCGCCCGGATACAACTCACTTTGGCCGAATAACCTGATGGGGATAGCAGAAAAGCTCAAAGGATATGAGCTTTATCCGATGGTTGACCTGTTTGAAAACGCAAAGTTTATCAAGATGCTCACTGTAAACAGTGACATCATGCTCGGTGGATACTATGCTGCACAGGTTGGTGACTCGGGCGCAGTCGGAAGCAGTGGTTATGCAATGTATATGGATACCGCAGTAGCCGGATTTAAGCACACGGGTAATCGCAAGCTTGCGCAGGCAATTTACAGGTACAACGAGTATTATTATCCGGGAACAACCGATAAAATGCGTGGCACTATTTTCGATGATGATCCTGAGGGGATTGTACAGCAAATACTTGACATAGTCAAAGAGGATGGTGAATACCCATACGAGAGCACTATGCTCACAGGCTACGGATTTGCTGCGCTGCGCGATGGTGGCAAGTATATAGCCAACGTATCGGCAAACGAGGTAAACAATATTCGCGACTTCGGTATGTACTTCGGTCTCGGGCAGGGACATGGACACAAGGATGCACTCAATCTTTACATGTCTGCATTCGGCCTTAATATGGCACCTGACCTCGGTTATCCGGAAGATACAAGCGCCTCTTCGAACCGCCATCACTGGGTAAACGGAACTATAAGCCATAACACAGTCATGGTAAACGAAAAATCCCAGCTTGGAAATGGAGTACCGGGTTTTCCGAATCACTTTGACGATGGCGGTCGGGTAAAGCTCATGGATGTTTCAAACAATCATGCCTATGATGAGGTGAGTGAATATCGCCGTACATTGATTATGGTTAACGTGGACGATACAGCGTCGTACGGTGTTGATTTCTTCCATATACTTGGCGGTGACGATCACCTGTATTCATTCCATTCTCAGTCCGATGAACTGACTGCGGTTTACGGACTTAAGGATAATATGTCAGAACTTGTTTATCCGACGTATGTAAATGAAAAGGGTGAGACGATAGGCTCATATGCGGGTGAGAATGTAATATTCGGAGCAGATCCGGGTGGATATGCAACACCTAAGTATGCCCCCGGATACACATGGCTTAAGAATGTGCGCACCGACAATTCACCTGCAAAGGAATTTGCAGTTGAATTTAAGGTTAAGGATTGGAGTAAACGCTTACCAAAGTCTGAGGATTTGCGCCTGAGACTTACAATGGTATCAGATGAGCCAATGAAAGAGGTTTCATTTACTACAGGTATGCCACCACGCACTAAATCTAATAATATGAATGGCGAGTTGGAGTATCTGTTGGTGCGAAATACAGGAGTAAACCTGGATACCACATTTACCACTGTATTCGAGCCGTACAAAGCAAATGAAAAGTATATTTCTTCTATCAAGAAGGTGCCGATGCTTCGTGCTGAAGGTGAGAAACCGGGTCTCGGCGATTCGTTCTCGGCTGTTAGGGTAGAGCATACAAATGGTCGTGTGGACTATATTATGTATTCTACTAATACGGATATAGAATATTTAGTCGACGGTAAGCTTGCATTCCGAGGATTTGCAGGTGTTGCGACTGTTGAGACTGCTCAGGACGGTAAAGAAGAGATAGTTTACAGCTACTTAAACGACGGCGATTTGCTTAAGCTTAAAGATACTGAGGATAAGACTGTAGTTTCCGCATACACCGGAACCGTTAAGAGCTTCACAACCGAGCTCAAAACGGAAAATCAGATAGTATTTACTCCGGATAAAGGGCAGACAGTGGATGCCAAGCTTCTCACCGACAAATATGTTTATGTAGACAATGACGGTGTACAGAACGGTGCATACAGAATTTATAAAGCTGAAAACCTTTCAAATGGCGATGTGCGCCTTGACCTCAGTGATGTATCGCTGATACGCTCTTACCGAGATGCTCTCAATAAGGATTTTGCGTATATATACAATATTTCCAAGGGTCAAAGCTTACGAATTCCTCTATCTTCAACCTTTAATGGTGCTCCGAAGTTTGATGCTCAATCAGAAAAGTCTGCGACGGCAGGCAAGAAAATAAGCTTCACTGTTTCAGCTGAAAGTCCGCTCAAAAGGCAACTTACGTATTCAGCTGTGTCCTTGCCGCGTGGTGCTTCATTTGATGGAGAAACCCGAACCGTAACGTGGACACCTGACAATACTCAAATAGGAACAAGCAGCATAGGTATTCAAGTTACCGATGGAACACTCACTGCTACGCAATATATTGAAATTGAGGTCTACAAATCCGCGGGAAGCCTATCCGATGCGGATAAGCCGAGCACACCACCTGCGGCAGATGATACACCGAGTACACCTACAACACCGAGTACACCGTCCGGCGGTGGCGGTGGAGGAGGAGCACCGTCCGGCGGTTCATCGGATAGTAGCGGAACCGGCAGTGAAAACACCCCGAGCGAGGAGCCTGAAACCGGAGATAACACCGGCGAGAACGCGGGTGATGCAACAGGCGGAGCAGCGGGTGAAAAATTCGTTGACCTTGAAAACCACAACTGGGCGAAGGATGCAATCTACGCGTTGGTAGAAAAGGGTGTAATTAACGGAACGAGTGCCAATACGTACTCACCCGCAAAGAAGATTAACCGAGCAGACTTTGCGATAATGCTTGTA
>JAZTXE010000119.1:0-18467 GCA_045636205.1 Eubacteriales bacterium | reverse complement strand
TATCCTGACCAATTTAAATCTATCTTTATACGTAAACAAAATAAAACAATCAATAAAGCTGCAGGTGCCAACATAAATAAACAATCACAAGATTTTATGAAAAACAGTTTAGGTAATGCCAAATAGAACTCCACTAAAAGACCAGAAATGCATATTATTAACAACCATATACATTTACTAATGCTTAATTTGCTTCCAAACCCCTCTGCAATGGATTTTCCCATCACTATATATACCAATGAAATCATAAAATTGTTATATGGACTTCCGAAGACACTGACAAATGCAGCATAGAGCGGATTTAAAATTTTGCTTTCATTTATAATTATTAAATATTTCGAACACGCTGTTGCAAAAAGATAAAATATTATTGATATTGCAAACAATGCTTTATTATTTAATCTTTTTGATAATACAAAAACAGCCGCAATACCTAAAATGCATGCCATTAGATACCAAGACCCTTGAAATGTTGAGCCAAAAAGAAAACTTTTAAAGAACACTAACATCCCATCAACAACATTATATGTATAATATTTCCTGATATAAACCGTAACCGGAAGCAAAAGCACAAACCAAAAAAGATATAATAATAAGTATCTCTTCACGGTTTTTGAAAAAATAGTATTTTTTTCCTTATCTGCTGCACCAGATCCTATATTTTTAAATGCAAAAAATCCGTACAAAATAAAAAAGACCGGCACGGCTAACCGTATAATGGGATATAGCGTGCCATTTAAAAAATTTGTATGTATCGCAACAACAAATAAAGATAATATAAATTTAAGGATATCTATACTATCATATTTTACTTTAACCGCTTTATTCATATCTCTCACATCTTCCTTAACTTTTTGGTATAATTACAGACCGCTTGTTTCATTATTATATCATTGCTGTATTAATGTGTCAAAAAGCTTTACTATCTGCATATAGTTTGCACTATAGTGCATTTACAAAAAAGGACAGATAATGGTATTGTAGGATATGGATTTTTAACACGCAGGGTTTGTACTTGGTATATTTAAGAAAAACACATTAAGTAAAGAGGATAATAGTTATGGATAAATTTACCGCAAAATGGATAACCGACAGAGAATTCTATGCTCTTAAGCCGCGCAATGTGTTTCACAGACAGCTTGAACCTATTGATTTACCCTGCGATGAACACAGGAACAGACATATTCTTTTTAGGAAAAAATTTTTAATTTCAAAAGAGATACCGGATGCTAAAATATACATATCCGCGGATGATTATTATAAGCTTTACATAAACGGAAGGTTTGTATGTCAGGGGCCGACTCCGTCTTATCATTTCAGGTACAATTACAATGTATTGGATGTCTCATCTTTTCTGATTAAAGGTGAAAACACGATTGCTGTTCATACGCTCTATCAGGGACTTGTTAACCGTGTATGGCAGAGTGGCGATAACCGTCACGGTCTGTTTCTTGAGCTTACGAGTGCCGGCAAAGTGCTCGTTGCAAGCGATGAAACGTTTAAGACGATGCCTCATTCCGGATACAAGGAAATCAGCATCTCGGGGTATGACACGCAGTTTTTAGAAGAATATGATTCCCGCTCATCGGAAGTGGGTTTTGAAAGTCCCGCCTTTGACGATTCAGACTGGCAATACGCAAAATACAGCCAATATGCAGATTATACGCTGAAAGAACAAGAAAGCGCGATGCTGGTTTTTGAAAAGGTTGCACCGATTTCTCAAGTAAAAAAAGGAAACTGCTTGCAGGTAGATTTCGGTTCAAACTATGCAGGGTATATATGCATGAAGATCAAAGGCAAGTGTGGAGATGTTGTCACCATACGCTGCGGTCAGGAGCTTAATGAAGACGGCAGCTTGCGATATGAGCTTCGCGCTAACTGCAAATACGAGGAATCCTGGATTTTGGCAGACGGCATAAGCACACTCGACCAGTTTGATTATAAAGCGTTCCGATATGCAGAGTTTATTTTGCCTGAAGGTTGCGAAGTAAAAGAGCTTTATATGAATGTGCGTCATTACCCGTTTGAGCTAAAAACCGATATGAAAAAAGAATTTGCAGACAACCAAGACTTGCGTAAAATATGGGATTTATGTGTTCATACGCAAAAATACGGTGCTCAGGAAACCTTCCTTGACTGCATGGAGCGCGAAAAAGGTTTTTATATGGGTGACGGCATATGGACGATTCTGACAAACACCATTCTCACAAAAGATGACACGCTGATGCGAAAACTCATAGATGACTCTTTTTCCTCTGACTTTATAACCGACGGACTTGTAACTTGTCTTAACAGCTCACTCATGCAGGAAATTGCAGAAAGTCCATTGATGTTGACATTGTTCATATGGTGGCATTACAGGCTCACAGGCGATAAGGAATACCTTTCACAAAACTTTACCAAAATTATAAAAGTTATCGAAAGCTACCGCAGGGATTATGAAACCGACGGACTTCTCAATAACCTTGACAAATGGTGCGTGGTTGAGTGGCCGCCAAACTTCAGAGACGGATATGACGTGGATGTAAAAGAAGGCGCGGTGTGTACAACTGCACATGTTGTAATGAATTCTTATTATTTGGCCGCAATAAAGATGGCAAATAAAATGAGCATTGAGCTTAAGGGGGAAATATACCGTGATGAAAAACCTCTCACCAATGCTTTCATCAGTGCGTTTTACAATAAGAAAAAACATCTCTTTAAAGACAGTATTGACTCCGAGCATATAAGCATAGTCGGAAATACGTTCCCGTTCGCGTTTGGACTTTGCCCGGATGAAGAATGCGCAGAGAATATCATGAACATGTATTCAGAGCGAAAAATAAGCTCGGTATTTTTAAGCTGCACGTTTAATGCATTGATGGGCTTTGTGCGTTACGGAAATGATGAAAAAATAAAAGAGCTTATGCTCGACGATGGCGCATGGCTCAGGATGCTTAAAGAGGGTGCTACGACAACATTTGAAGGTTGGGGCAGAGATTCAAAATGGAACACATCTCTTTTCCATCCGACCATGTCCTACGGCGCACTTTTCCTGGCAGATACAGGCCTCAAGAAAATCCTTGATTAGTATGCGATGTTTAAAAACAGTCATGCACATTATAAGTGTATGACTGTTTTTTATTTATCCTGCTGCGTTGAGCATGTTTTCTATAAATATACCGTAGCCTTTGCATGGGTCGTTAACTAAAACGTGTGTCACGGCGCCGACTATTTTGCCATCCTGAATGATCGGTGAGCCTGACATTCCCTGCACGATGCCACCGGTTTTTGCTATGAGTTTTTTATCGCAAATTTTAATCATCATATTTTTGGTATCCGCGGCTTGGTCGGGGAAAATCCTTGTTATCTCTATATCATACTCAGCGACACGCTCGCCCTCAATGTTTGAGAGTATTTTAGCCTTTCCGGTTTTAACCTCATTTTTTCTGCCTACCGGAAATGTTTTTAAATTGCGCGTAATCTTTGAGTTTTCGAGTTTTCCGAAAATTCCTCCTGGAGTATTTGACGAGAGCGTGCCCGAGTCCTCAGAGAGGTTATACTCGCCCACCAGCTCACCCGGCTCACCGGATTTGCCTTTTTTAACTTCTACTACCTTTGACTCCATAAGCGTTCCGCTTGCAAATGGAATCAGCGCGTTTGTGTCCGAATCGCATATTCCATGCCCGAGTGCGCCGAATGTTTTGCTCTGCGGGTCATAAAAGGTAAGTGTGCCTATTCCCGCCATGCTGTCACGTATCCAAAGCCCGGCTTTATACTCACCGTCCTTATCCATAACCGGTGTCAGCCGCGCTTTGAGATTTTCACCGTCACGGCAAAGCTCTACGGATACGGTTTTGCCGTGGCTGAGGTCTATAAGCTCTTTTAACTGTTCATTTGAATGAACAGTTTTGCCGTTAAGCTTCTTTATAACGTCGCCTTGCGCTATCCCGGCTGTGCGTGCGGGGTTTATTGCACCGGATTTGGTCTCTACATCTGCCGTGTCAACCACCATTACGCCGTCGGAAAACAGCTTTATACCCGTGGTGTTTCCCATCGGCGCAAGCTCGGTTACCGAACTCAGGTCTATTGCAAATGCTGATAAAGAAAAGCAAATAAAGAAGATAAACGACACTGAAATTTTTTGAATTTTTTTCACATCATCACTCCTTTCCTTTTGAGATCAGAGTTTATGATATGCATAAATCAGATCGATACTTGAGGTAAAAAAATGTGCTTATGGGCAGGAGATAATTGCCGGTTGCGACATGACAAGGCTTTTAAAAAATTTCAAAAAAATTTTTTCTTATCACGTGTTTTTTTGGTTTTTAATCGCACATATTATAATTGTTATCTAAAGTAAAAAAATAATGCTGTGAAAGAATTCCTTCCACAGCATTTTGAAATTTTTTCTTTTTTATTTGTAATTTTCGCCCATGAGGATTGCCATAACCGCCTTCTGAGCGTGCAGACGGTTTTCCGCCTCATCGAATATCTCATCGGCATGAGCTTCGAAGACGCTGCCATCAATCTCCTCGCCTTTGTGCGCGGGCAGGCAATGCTGAACCATAGCGGTGGGTTTTGCGACCGCCATAACCTCCGGGCTTATCTGATAGCCCGCGAATATCTTCTTGCGCTCCTCAGCTTCGCCTTCCTGACCCATGCTCGCCCAAACGTCGGTTACAAGTACGTCCGCGTCCTTGGCGGCTTCGAGGATATCCTCGGTCAGAGTAAATTTAAATGACGCATCGGAAGCTGCAAAATCAAGAACCTCTTTATCAGGCGAATATCCCTTCGGGCATGCGCATGCGACTTCCATTCCGACCTTGAGACCGCCGACGATAAGTGAGTTTGCCATGTTATTACCGTCGCCGATATAGCACATTTTAAGTCCCTCAAGAGTGGAAGTGTGCTCACGTATGGTCATGAGGTCTGCCAGCACCTGACAGGGGTGGCAGAAATCGGTAAGACCGTTGATGACCGGGATTGACGCATATTTTGCAAGCGTTTCAACCTCGTCCTGACCGTAGGTGCGAATCATAATACCGTCACAATAGCGTGAGAGAACGCGCGCGGTATCCTCAATCGGTTCGCCGCGCCCCATCTGAATGTCATTAGTGGACAAGAACAGTGCGTGGCCGCCGAGCTGGAACATACCTACTTCAAAGGAAACGCGGGTACGGGTACTGGATTTCTGGAAAATCATTCCAAGCGTTTTGCCTTCGAGCTCTTTATGGGCAATTCCGTGTTTTTGATTATATTTAAGTTGGTCTGCCACATCGAGGATGTGCAGAATATCCTCGCGGCTTAAGTCTAAAAGCTTTAACAAATCCTTCTTCATTTTTAATTCTCCTCCTTCATCACTTTTTCAAATATTGCAAGGGCACGGTCTATCTCGTCATATGTAATTGTAAGCGGTGGCAGGAAACGGATTGCGTTTTTGCCCGCGGTGAGTACGAGAAGGCCTGCCTCAATGAGCTTTGCCGCATATTTTTTATGGTCGCCCTCAGGAACTATTACGCCGAGCATAAGGCCTTTGCCGCGTATCTCGAAAATCTGAGTAAGCTCCATCGCGTTTATTTTATCTCTTATATACTGCCCCTTGGCTTCGACCTCGGACATTACGCCGTTATCTAAAATTTTAAGGACCTCGAGCGCTGCGCGGGTGGATACCGGGTTTGCGCCGAAGGTGCTTCCGTGGCTTGAGGGACCCATAACGTCTTGACACTTTTCGCCAACCAGCACCGCGCCGATTGGAAGTCCGCCGCCAAGTCCCTTGGCAGAGGTTACGATGTCCGGCATAACGCCCCAGGACTGGAACGCGTACAGCGTGCCGCAGCGACCTACGCCGGTTTGCACTTCATCTAAAATAAGAAGGATGTCCTTTTCCTTACAGAGTGCGGCGACTTTTGAAACAAACTCCGCCTCAAGCGGCATTACACCGCCCTCGCCCTGCACAAGCTCCATCATTATCGCGCAAACCTTATCGTCCACCTTGGCTTCAAGTGCTGCAAAGTCATTTGCCGGAGTATATCGGAAGCCCTCGGTAAACGGGAAGAAGTGGTTGTGGAACACGTCCTGACCGGTTGCGGCAAGGGTGGTAACGGTTCTGCCGTGGAATGAATTTTCAAGCGTTATAATATCGCTTCTGCCCGCGCCGTACTTGTCAAAGCTGTACTTGCGCGCCACCTTTATTGCGCCCTCGTTGCTCTCAGCACCCGAGTTTGAGAAGAACACGCGCTTTAATCCGGTTCTCTCACACAGCGTTTCGGCTAAAAGTGTTCCGGGTTCTGTATAGAAGAGGTTTGAGATATGTTGAAGATTAATTGCCTGGTCGTAGATAGCTTTTGCATAGTCCTCATTTCCGTAACCGATGCTGTTTACGCCGATACCGCTTGAAAAATCAATGTATTCTTTGCCGTCATAATCATATACGCACGAGCCTTTGGCATTCTTTACCGCTACCTGATAGCGACCGTACGTTTTCATCAGGTACTCGGCATCTTTTTCTATAATTTGCTTTCCTGTCATCAGGTGTCGCCTGCCTTTAAATTAGAATATCATGGTTCCGACACCCTTGTCGGAGAGCATTTCGATGAGTATTGAATGGGGGATTCTGCCGTCGAGAATATGGGTTCGCGGAACACCCTGACGCACGGCTTCTACGCAGCAGTCGAGCTTTGGAATCATGCCGCCGGAGATAATACCCTCGTGCACAAGCTCAGGAACTTCGCTGACTTTTATCTGAGGTATCAGGCTCTTTTCGTCCTTCGGGTCACGCAGTACGCCGCGCACGTCAGTAAGGAGAATGAGCTTTTCTGCGCCGAGTGCGCTTGCAAGCTTTGCCGCGGCGGTATCCGCATTGATATTGTAGGCATGCGTATCCTCGCCCATACCAAGTGCCACGGTGGAAATCACCGGGATATAGCCTTTATCAATAACATCGCACACAGATGCGGTATTGACTTCGAGAATGTTTCCCACGTAGCCATAGTCAAACCCATCGCCACTTAATTTTTCCGCGCGGAACATTCCGCCGTCCATTCCGCACAGGCCGATTGCACGACCGCCGATGTGGTTTATTATATTTACAAGGTCCTTATTGACCTTGCCGCAGAGCACCATCTGGACTATTTCCATGGTTTCCTCGTCGGTATATCTAAGACCGTTTACAAACTCGGATTTCTTGCCCACGCGCTTTAGCATGTCGCTTATTTCCGGACCGCCGCCGTGGACGACGACCACGTTTATTCCGACAAGGCTTAAAAGGACAATATCACTTATTACCGCCTGCTTAAGCTCTTCATTTATCATTGCGTTGCCGCCGTATTTTACAACCACGGTTTTGCCATTGTACTTCTGTATATACGGCAGTGCTTCTACAAGCACTGTTGCTTTTTCAATATATGTACTTTCCATTTTATCTTACCCCTTAGGTTCTGTAGTCACCGTTTATTTTGACGTAGTCGTATGTCAAATCGCAGCCCCATGCAGTCGCGCATGCGTTGCCGGCACGTAAATCGACCTTTATTTCTATTTCATCCTCGACAAGGATTTTCTTTGCAAGGTCCTCGTCAAACGCAAGACCTCTGCCGTCCTTGCAGACCAATATCTCACCGGCTTTTGATGCAAATGAGATGTCCACCTGCTCGGGATTTAGCGGCGCACCCGAATATCCCATGGCGCAGATGACTCTGCCCCAGTTTGCGTCCGCACCGAACATTGCGGCTTTAACCAGTGATGAGCAGATAACACTCTTTGCAAGCGCTACTGCGACCTCTTCGCTCTCTGCACCCTTTAAGCTACAGGTTACAAGGCGCGTTGCGCCCTCACCATCACGCGCAATCTCACGCGCGAGTGAGCGGCAGAGCTCTTCGAGCGCTTTGGAAAACTCCGCAAAGCCTTCGCTGTTTTCATCGATAATTTCCGGATTTCCGGCGGCACCTGAGGCGAGGAGAATCGCACTGTCATTAGTCGAGGTATCGCCGTCTACGCTTACGCGGTTAAAGGTTCTCTCAACCGCTTGGCGCAGTGCTTTTCCAATAGCATCTGAGCTTATGGCAGCGTCTGTAGTCATAAAGCAGAGCATGGTTCCCATGTTCGGGTGAATCATGCCTGAGCCCTTGCATATTCCGCCGAGCTTTACGGTTTTTCCGCAAATTTCGGTCTCAAAGGCAAATTCCTTTTTACGAGTATCGGTGGTCATAATAGCTTCGGCAGCTGCATCGCTGTCATTTCCCAGCGCTTCTACCGCATGCGGAATACCCGCTTCTATGACATTGGCAGGAAGCTCCTGACCTATAACGCCGGTGGATGCGACAAGCACCTCATCTGCAGGGATGCCGAGAGCCTTGCCGCAAGCTTGCGCCATACGGCGGGCATTTTCCTCACCGTTTGGTGCGCACGCATTTGCGTTGCCGCTGTTGCAGACGATTGCGCGGGCTTTGCCGCTCTTTAATGTTTCAATACACAGGCGCACAGGTGCTGCTTTTACTTTATTGCGCGTAAAGGTTCCTGCGGCTGAGCACAGGGTATCGGCAACAATGAGAGCCAGGTCCCTTTTAGTTTTATTTTTTCTTATGCCGCAGTGTACGCCGCCCGCCTTAAAACCTTGAGGGGCACATACACCGCCCGAAATCATCTTCATAACTTGACTTTTCCTTTCCTCTTACATAGCCGGACAAATGAGGTTAAGTCCTGCATCCTCTTTAAAGCCGCAGACTATATTCATGTTCTGAATTGCCTGACCTGCTGCGCCCTTAACCATATTGTCTATAGTAGATACAATTATCATTTTGCCCGCATGCTCGTCCTTATGGACCGAGATATGGCAGTTGTTTGTCATACGCACGTTTTTGAGGTTTGCCGCCTGACCGAGTGGCAGGACGCGCACAAAGCGCTCGCCTTCATAGGCTTTTTTGTAAACCTCGTATATCTCCTCAAGGCTTGCGGTGGTATCCGCATACATGGTGGACACGATGCCGCGGTTTATCGGCAGAAGGTGCGGAACGAATGTTACCGCGATGTCCTTACCCGCAATTTGAGAGAGAGTCTGCTCAATTTCCGGAGTGTGTCTGTGCGCGGCGACTTTATAGGGAGAGAAGCCCTCGTTTAAGTCGGCAAAATGTGTGGTCTGTGACAGACCGCGACCCGCGCCGGTTGAGCCGGATTTTGAATCGATTATAATTCCCTTTGTATCGCAGAGTCCCGCGCGCAATGCCGGATATAAGCCGAGTGCGACAGAGGTCGGATAACAGCCCGGGTTTGCGACAAGGCGTGTGGTTTTAACCTTGTCACGATAGAGCTCGGGAAGCCCATAGACCGCGCTTGCCTGCAGAGCTTCATCTTCAAACTCACAGCCGTACCACTTTTTATATACTTCGCCGTCATTTAAGCGGAAGTCCGCACCCAGGTCGATGAAAATTTTGCCCGCGTCAATCGCCTTTTTTGCAATCGTCTGGCTCAGGCCGTGCGGCAGAGATGCGAAAATAACATCCGAGCCCTCTATCGTTTCGTCCTGAGAGACCAGAACATCGTCACAGTCACCCAGCATCATCGGGTAAACCGAGCTGAGTTCCTTGCCTTCAAATGATACGGAGCTTAACTTGGAAAGTGTGACTTCCGGATGCGCGAGGAGAAGGCGGACAAGCTCAACACCCGCATAGCCGGTAGCTCCGATAATTCCAACTTTAACCATATTAATTTTCCTCTCTTTCCGCGACAAATGCCCGCAGTGCCGCAATCTGGCGTTTAACCTCGTTTTCTGCAGGTCCGCCGGGCACATTTCGTCCGTTTACGCAGGTGGTAAGGTCAAGCGCCTCAAATACATCCTCCTCAAATGTCGGAGAAATGCCGCGGTACTCGTCAAGCGAGAGGGTCTCGAGTGTTTTGCCGTTTTCAATGCAGTAGGCTACGAGCTTTCCTACGATGGTATACGCATCGCGGAAGGGCATTCCCTTCTTAACCAGGTAGTCTGCGCAGTCGGTTGCGTTTATAAATCCGGCAGAAGCTGCGGCGCGCATCTTGTCCTTCTTGACCGTCATGGTTTTAAACATGGGGGTAAAGACCTCTACGCAGAGCTTGGCGGTGTCAATAGCGTCAAATATAGCTTCCTTGTCCTCCTGCATATCCTTGTTATATGCAAGCGGCAAGCCCTTCATCATTGTAAGAAGAGTGGTCAAATCGCCGTATACCCTGCCGGTCTTGCCGCGGATTAACTCGGTAATATCCGGGTTTTTCTTCTGCGGCATTATGGATGAGCCGGTCGAGTACGCATCGTCGAGCTCTATGTAGGAAAACTCCCATGAGCACCACATAATAATTTCTTCGGAAAAACGTGACAGGTGCATCATAAGCATGGAGAGTGCCGCGCAGAACTCAATGCAGTAATCGCGGTCAGATACTCCGTCGAGCGAGTTTTGGGTGATACCCGCAAATCCAAGGCGCTCGGCTACAAAGTCACGGTCTATCGGATATGTGGTAGCGCACAGTGCGCCGCTTCCAAGCGGGCATAAGTCCATACGCGCAAGACAGTCCTCAAGGCGGGTAACGTCACGCTTTAGCATTTCGCCGTATGCCATGAAGTGGTGCGCGGCGGTAGACGGTTGCGCGCGCTGCAGGTGCGTATAGCCCGGGAGCACCGCGTCGAGGTTTTCCTCGGCTTTATCGGCAAGAGCTTCCTGAAGCTCGAGCACACGCACGATAACCTCTTTAATCTGCTTTTTTATATAGAGCTTGAGGACAAGGGCGACCTGGTCATTTCGGCTTCTGGCGGTGTGCAGGCGTTTTCCCGCATCGCCGATGCGTTCGGTCAGTATCCTTTCGATATTCATATGTATGTCCTCATTGTCCGGCGTGAACTCTATTTTGCCGTCAATGACATCCGCAAGAATCTCACCCAGCGCATCCACGATTTTTGCAGACTCCTCCATAGGTATAATGCCCTGCTTGCCAAGCATCATGGCATGCGCCATGCTGCCCTCTATATCCTCGCGGTAGAGGCGGCTGTCAAAGCTTATGGATGAGTTAAAGTCGTTTACCAGTGCATCAACATCCTTTTGGAACCGTCCTGACCATAATTTCATAATTGTATCCTCCAAAGTTTGATGCAGGGCGGAGGAAATCTCCGCCCCGCAATATGAATTCTTTCTTACTTATTGTCCTGCAGCATTGCTTTTACCTTGAGCGGCAGACCGAACAGGTTAATAAAGCCTTCTGCATCCTTCTGGTTGTATACATCGTCCTCATCAAAGGTTGCGATGTCCTCATTATAGAGTGAGTACGGGCTCCATACACCTGCGTTTACGATGTTGCCCTTGTAGAGTTTGAGTCTTACATGACCAGTAACGTTCTTCTGGGTGCTGTCAACAAAAGCGGAGAGAGCTTCGCGCAGCGGGGTGTACCACTGGCCGAAGTAAACAAGCTCTGCAAAGCGGATTGCAAGCTGCTCCTTCATGTGCTGAGTGTCACGGTCGAGGCACAGGGTTTCAAGAACCTGATGCGCCTTGTAGAGAATGGTTCCGCCCGGAGTCTCATAAACGCCGCGGCTCTTCATGCCGACCAGACGGTTTTCAACCAAATCAGCGATACCGATGCCGTTTGCGCCGCCGAGCTCGTTGAGCTTGTAGATAATCTCAGTTGCGGACATCTTTACGCCGTCAAGTGCGACAGGTGCACCCTGCTCGAATGCAATGTCAACATATGTAGCCTTGTCCGGAGCTTTTTCCGGGGTAACGCCCATTTCGAGGATTTTATCGTAATCCGGCTCGTTACCCGGGTCCTCAAGGTCGAGGCCCTCGTGGGACAGATGCCAGAGGTTTTTATCCTTGGAATAATTGGTTTCGCGGGTGATGTTGAGCGGAATACCCTTTGCTTCTGCATAGTCAATCTCATCATCACGGCTCTTTAAATCCCACTCACGCCACGGAGCGATGATTTTCATGTTCGGAGCGTATGCCTTGATTGCAAGCTCGAAACGAACCTGGTCATTGCCCTTGCCGGTGCAGCCGTGGCAGATAGCGTCCGCGCCTTCTTTGAGCGCAATTTCAACAATTCTCTTTGCGATTATCGGACGTGCAAAGGAAGTACCCAGCAGGTAGCATCCCTCATACACTGCGCCCGCCTTGACGGTGGGTACAATGTACTCATTTACAAACTCGTCTCTCAAATCTTCGATGTAGCACTTGCTTGCGCCGGTCTTGATAGCCTTGTCGATAAGTCCGTCGAGCTCTTTGCCCTGACCAACGTCAGCCGCTACCGCGATAACCTCACAACCGTAGTTTTCCTTAAGCCACGGAATGATGATTGAAGTGTCCAACCCGCCCGAGTAAGCGAGTACTGCTTTTTTTACCTTGCTCATTATGTATGCCTCCAAAAAAATCTTTTTAAATAGCATACCACACTTTGAATTTTTATGCAAGCATTATTTTTACTTTATGCAATGTTTATGCAAATATTCATGTTTTTATGCAGTATACGGTATAATTATGCATAATTTTATACAACGTTTTTTTACTCTTTTGGCGAAAAAGCATCTTTTTGTGTTTTTGTTGCATCCAAAACGATTATGTTATATAATGTATACTATAGCGAAAAAAGGTGGTGTGGGTCAAAAAATGCACGAATTTTATCAGTACAGTCCTCGCAGTAAAGTAAGCGCAGGACTCGCGGTTTACGACTGTGGCATGGAGGAATGTCTGCCGCTCCACAGCTTTGGTCCGGCAAAGCGCAGCTATTACCTCATCCACTATATAGTCAGCGGCAAGGGCATGTACCGCGTTGGCGATAGGACATATCACTTAAAAGCAGGTGACCTTTTTTTAATCCGACCGGGTGATGTCACCTTCTACCGCGCAGACCCCGATGAGCCGTGGAGCTACTACTGGGTAGGCTTTTTAGGCTCGGAGGCTGACGGTATGGTAACGGGTGCGGGATTTGACGAAGGCCCCGTGATACACTGCGAGAATGACCATTTGCTGAAAAAATATATGTCAGACATGTGCTTTCTCACCCCCAGCGCACGTGCGCGCGACTGCGCGGTGCTCGGATATTTGTACCTGATCTTCTCATGCCTTATAGAGCAGAACTCGCCGGATGAGGAGTGGAGCCGTGCACGTCATGCGGCGGAAAACGCAGCTGCGTTTATCCACAAAAATTATGCAGAGAATATAGGCGTAGGCTCAATAGCCGAGCATTTGGGACTGGACCGCTCGTATTTATACCGTGTGTTCAAGGCACATATGAAGACATCGCCGATGGAATATTTAACGCATGTGCGACTTCTCAACGCCTGCATAGCTTTGCGTGATACGGACATGCGCATTTGCGAGGTTGCCTACTCTGTCGGTTTCCGCGACCTTTCGCATTTTTCGAAAATATTCAAAAAGAAATATCTGACCTCTCCGAGCAGATACCGCGCCTGCCGTGACACGACCGCGATACTCCTTGAGGAGGACATAGCGGATATTAGCGATTGATTTTTTCTCTTGACATGCGGGGGAAATTAATCCAAAATAATTAGTGCTGTTTCTTTGCACGCAAAGCGTGCTTTGAATAAAAAAACATAAACCAAAAAGGAGAAATTTAAAATGAAAAACCCGATAGTAACCATGCTTTTTGACAGTGGCGATGCAATCACCATTGAGCTTTATCCGGAGATTGCCCCCAACACGGTTAATAACTTCGTATCCCTTGTAAAGAAGGGCTTTTATGACGGCCTTACCTTTCACCGCATTATCCCCGGCTTTATGATTCAGGGCGGCGATCCGCTCGGCCGCGGCACAGGTGGACCCGGCTACTCAATCCCGGGCGAGTTTTCCTCAAACGGCTTTAAGAACGACTTAAAGCACACCCGCGGTGTAATCTCCATGGCGCGCTCCATGCATCCGGACAGCGCAGGCAGCCAGTTCTTCATAATGGTTGCAGACGCTCCGCATTTAGACGGTCAGTACGCGGCATTCGGCAAGGTTGTCGGTGTAGACTCCGAGCTTGACCGCATAGTAAACACTGAAAGGGACTGGAATGACAAGCCTCTTACCCCGCAGGTTATTACCCGCGTAACCGTGGACACCTTCGGCGAGGATTATCAGGAGCCTGAAACACTTTAAAAAAGAATGGAGAGTGCAAGCTAAAATGAAAACTGTACATGAGCTTGCTCAAGCGGCAAAAGCCGCGTCCTGCGAGGTGGCACTTGCCTCTTGTGAGGAGAAAAACCGTATAATAAACGCTATAGCAGATGCGATTTTAAAGCGCGCTGACGAGCTTTTATCCGCAAATGCAGAGGATTTAAGCCGTGCCGAGCAAAACGGGATCCGCCCTGCTATGATTGACCGTCTGCGCCTTACAGATGCGCGGATCGAGGCGATGGCAGAGGGTGCGCGTCAGGTTGCAGAGCTTGATGACCCTATCGGCGAGGTTTTGGAGAACAGGACCTTAAAAAACGGCATAGAGGTTAAAAAAGTGCGCGTCCCGCTCGGCGTTATCGGAATTATATTTGAGTCACGCCCGAATGTAACGCTTGACGCGGCGGTGCTTTGCTTAAAATCCGGCAATGCCACCGTGCTTCGCGGCGGCAAGGAGGCTATTTCCTCAAACCGCGCGATTGTGCGCGTGATGCGTGATGCGATTTCCGCATGCGGCATGAACCCTGACGTTGTATGCCTTATTGAGGATACTGACCGCAGCTCGGCAACTGAGCTTATGAATGCCAAGGGACTTATTGACGTTTTAATCCCGCGTGGCGGTGCAGGGCTTATCCGCTCGGTAGTTGAAAACGCGCGTGTTCCGGTTATTGAGACCGGCTCAGGCAACTGCCATTTGTACATTGACTGTGATGCCGACCTTGAAATGGGCATTGAGGTTTTAGTAAATGCCAAGTGCTCGCGCCCATCTGTATGTAACGCGGTGGAGACCGTGCTTGTCCACGAGGCGGTCTGTAAAGAATTCCTTCCCGCGATGGCGAAGGCACTTTCTGAGTACAATGTCGAGCTTCGCGCCTGCCCGAAGGCTCTTGAAATTCTCGGTGAGAGTGCAATCGCGGCAGATGACGAAGACTGGATGAGCGAGTATAACGACTATATCTTAGCCGTGCGCGTGGTTTCCTCTCTTTCGGACGCATGCAAGCACATTGCAAGATGTGGCACGATGCACAGTGAATGCATTATAACCGAAAACGCGGATGCAGCAGAGGAGTTTTTAAACCGCGTGGATGCAGCGGCGGTTTATCACAATGCGTCCACCCGCTTTACCGACGGTTTTGAGTTTGGCTTAGGCGCAGAAATCGGAATATCCACTCAGAAAATGCACGCACGCGGTCCAATGGGACTAAAAGAGCTTACATCATATAAATATCGAATTACCGGAAACGGTCAGGTTCGCAAATGATAACTTTTCCGGAAATAAAATCCCCATTGTATTTTAAAAAACAGTATGTTATACTAAGTTTATAAAAATAATAAGGAGAGATAAAAAGTAATGAAAAAGCGTATTTTCAGCGGTATTCTCGCAGTCTGCATTTTGTCTGGCTCACTTTTTGCAGCAGCTGCAAACTTCTCAGACGTAAAGACCTCAGATTGGTTTAGTGGTGCTGTCGAGTATGTTTCATCAAATAACCTGATGGGAGGTACATCCGCTACCACCTTTAGCCCGTCAACCATCACCTCACGCGGCATGATAGTAACTATTCTCCACCGTATGGCAAACAAGCCGACCGGTCAGGGCGCAAGCTTTACCGACGTTGCGGCAGATGCATATTATGCGGCTCCGATTGCGTGGGCAACCGGCTCAAGCGGCATTGCAAACGGCTACGGAAACAACCGTTTCGGACCGAATGACTCTATCACCCGCGAGCAGATGGCGGTTTTCCTCTACAACTATGCAAAGTACTGTGGCAAGTCCTTGGCAACCAAGCCTGAGGAAATTTCCTCCTTTGACGATGCAAGCGCAGTAAGCAGCTGGGCGCTTGACGCTATGAAGTGGGCATACGGCGCAAAGCTCATCGGCGGCAGCAATAACCGTTTGGACCCCAAGGGCTCCACCACCCGCGCTCAGGCGGCTACAATGATTATGCGTTATATCGAAGCTTTCGGCAAGGCGCCGAGCTCAAGCATCACGTCTGACTCTTTCAGCGTAGGCTTTAATAAAAATGACGGTAAGGTTTCCCTTACTCCGTCTGTTCAGGTTTTCGAAGGTCAGACTGTAACCGCACCGGCAGACCCGACCCGCGAGGGATACACCTTTGATGGTTGGTACACCCAACCCGAGGGCGGCGAGAAGTTTGACTTTGCTACCATCATCACTGAGAGCATGACTCTCTACGCACACTGGGTCAAAGCATAAACTTAAATACAGAAGGCATCATCTTCGGATGATGCCTTTTTTTATTTTTTAAAGAATAATTTAATTTTACCGATGCACAATAATTACAGAAAAAAAGGAGTGGTTTATCTTGCAAATGCAAAAGAAGGAATATATGAAATATGCGGGTAAGGCGCAGCCGAAGTCCCACATATGGATAAACACAATAAAGGCATTTATTGTAGGCGGAACGATATGCACGATAGGTCAGGGGCTTTTAAGCTTCTATAAAAGTACTGCGCTGACTGTGGATGCGGCGGCGGCTGCGACATCTGTTACGCTTATCGCGCTCTCCGCACTGCTGACCGGGTTGGGGCTATATGACCGCATCGCACGCCACGCGGGTGCAGGTACGCTCGTACCGATAACCGGTTTTGCAAATTCCGTAGTCTCCGCGGCGCTTGAATTTAAGAGCGAAGGCTTCGTCACCGGCATGTGTGCAAAGATGTTTTCTTTGGCAGGGCCGGTTCTCGTGTTCGGTATAAGTGCAAGCGTAATTTACGGCTTGTTTCATTGGATATTCGGATAAGTCGGAGGTAGCTTAGATGAGCATAAAACTCGAAAACGGAACTGTTCTTTTAAATAATCCACCGTCAATCATATCCTCTGCCGCGGTTGGCGGTAAAAAGGAGGCTGAAGGTCCGCTCGTGGAATATTTCAGCTACATTGCAAAGGAAGGCCATTTCGGTCAGGCAACGTGGGAAAAAGCCGAGATGGAGTTTCAGAAGGAGGCCTTCCAATTCGCGCTTGACTCAAGCGGAATTGCAATTTCCGACATAGATTATATTTTCTCCGGTGATTTGTTAAACCAGTGCATCGCATCAAGCTTTGCCCACCGTGACAGTGACACCGCGTTTATAGGCATGTACGGCGCGTGCTCGACCTTTGCTGAAGGGCTTGCGCTCTCGGCAATGTTTGTAAACTCAGGGTATGCAAAAAACGCCGCGACTTGCGTATCCTCGCACTTTTGTTCGGCAGAGCGACAGTACCGCTTCCCTATGGAATACGGCGGTCAGCGCCCACCTACCGCGCAGTGGACGGTAACCGGCGCGGGATGCACAATTGTAGGAAATAGCTCATACCAGCTTCCCAAAATTACATCCGTGCTTTTCGGCTCGATAGTTGATGCAGGAATCACTGACGCAAACAACATGGGCGCGGCAATGGCGCCCGCGGCATATGACTCATTTCACAAGTTTTTTATCGACACCGCCACCACCCCATCCGACTATGACCTGATAGTTACAGGTGACCTGGGCGAGGTCGGCATGAATTTACTCATAGATTTATTTAAAATAGAGGACGGTATTGATATTTCCGCAAACTACATCGACTGCGGTGTGGAAATTTACAATCGCAAGGCGCAGGATGTAAATTCCGGAGGTTCCGGCGCAGGCTGCAGCGCATCAGTCTTTAGCGGCTATCTGGCACGTGAGATTACAAACGGACGTTGGAAAAAGGTTCTCTTTGGTGGCACCGGTGCACTTCTTTCCCCGCTAAGCAGTCAGCAGGGTGAGAGCATACCCGGTATTTGCCATGTTGTATGCATTAATTAGAGGAGGTAGGAAGAGACTATGGAATATCTGAAAGCATTTCTGCTCGGCGGCATTTTCTGCGCAATCGGTCAGATTTTTATCGACAGAACCAAGCTTACTCCCGCGCGAATCCTGACCGGCTACGTGGTCTGCGGTGTCATACTCTCCGCATTCGGAATTTACGGCAAGCTAATAGCTTGGGGCGGTGCAGGCGCAACGGTTCCTTTGACCGGCTTCGGGCACCTACTTGCTGAGGGCGTGCGAAGCGCTGTAGGGGATAAAGGATTTCTCGGCGCGTTCTCCGGCGGTTTTACCGCGGCAGCAGCAGGTATCACCGCTTCTATAGTTTTTAGCTTCGCCGCGGCACTGTTTTTTCGCCCGCGTGAAAAATAAAGGAAAAAATCGAAAGTTTTTTCTTGACACATCTTGCATCTTATGGTATCCTATTTAAGTACCATGTTGGTGCATATGTGTTTGTTTGCCGCTGTGGTGGAATCGGCAGACACAAGGGACTTAAAATCCCTCGGTAGCAATACCGTACCGGTTCAAGTCCGGTCAGCGGCACCAATTTAATCTATATCGCGGAGTGGAGCAGCCTGG
>JAZTXE010000118.1:0-4025 GCA_045636205.1 Eubacteriales bacterium | reverse complement strand
TATATACAGTACATACAGATTTATAATAAGTATACCATTTTTTTACGTAAAAAGCAATGTACAGAATGTGAACAATAGATGGGGAGATACTGCACAGATGTAAAAAAACAAAGACCTGCTACTGCAAGTCTTTGTTGTTTTGGTGGACGATAACGGATTCGAACCGCTGACCCTCCGCACGTCAAGCGGATGCTCTAGCCAGCTGAGCTAATCGTCCGTTTTATTAAGTTGCGCTGTGTTGACAGCGAAGATTATTCTACCATTTATTTTTTGCTTTGTCAATACTTTGGGAGAATATTTCTAAAAACAATCATGACTACCTCCGAAAATTCGGCAGTTCGCCTCCCCCATAGGATTCTCCTTTGTAGGGGAGGGCCTGTGTGCCCTCCCGTTTGTTTGAAATTTCGCCTATCGGTGACGATAGAATTCGCGGGCGGGGGCAGAGACCCGCCCCTACAGACAAGGGGAAGCCTATGGTGCAAGAAGTAAGTTGGTGCGTGGGATTTACCTTTCCACCTCATCAGTCTCGCTAACGCTCGACAGCTTCTCCTTAAGGAGAAGCCTATAAAGCCTTCCCCTACATAGGGGAAGGGGGACCGCCTAAGCGGTGGATGAGGTGCGGCGTATTTTTTTAAATTAAATCCTTGCGTTTGAGGATTATCGCGCAGATGAGGGTTATAACACCCGCGAGCGCGGCGGGAAACCAGCTAAACGGAAGCGGAAGCCACGCGACGTTCATTCCGTAGAAGCCGAATATGACATTCGGGATAGTAAGCAAAATGGTAATCGCGGTGAGCACCTTCATGACGCTGTTTAAGTTATTTGACATGACGGATGAGAACGCATTCATTGTGCCTGAGAGGATTGAAGAGTAAATATTACTCATCTCAATCGCCTGGTTTAGTTCGATGATGACATCGTCGAGCAGGTCCTGGTCCTCTTCATAGAGCTTTAAAAATCTGCCCGAGGTTATTTTCTTTATCGTCAAAGAGTCAGACTGCAGGGAGGTGGTAAAGTAAACGAGTGTTTTCTCCAAATCAAGCAGCTGGAAAAGCTCTTTATTCTGCATATCCTTATGCAGCTGACGCTCGACTGCGTGGGTGATTTTATCAATCTGGCGCAGGTAGTACAGATAGCGCTTGGACACGTGCAACAGAACCTGCAGGACAAACTTGGTCTTCTGCGCGGGGGTTACGTTGCGTATTCTGCCCTCGGAAAATTCGCGCAGCGTTGAGGTTTCGCGCAGTGCTACGGTTATGACGTTCTGGGCGGTGACTATTATGCCGACCGGCATCGTCGAATAGACAATAGAGGGTAAAACGTCACTCTCCTCGGCGACCGGAACGTCAACGATTATAAGGGTTTGCTCCTCCTCGCGCTCGATACGCGAGGTCTCCTCAGCGTCAAGCGCGGCGCGCAGGAAATCCGGCTCTACATTAAGAGCGGTCTGCACTCGCATAAGCTCCTGCTCGGTCGGGGCGATAAGGCTTATCCAGCAGCCGGGTTCAATTCCGTCCGCCGGACAGAGGCGGTTTTGTTCATTTGCTTTGTAAAAAGAAATCATCGCGGTATTTCCTCCTTTTTGGATTTTGGCGCGCAAAGCGACAGAGGAAATAAGCGATGAAGGTATGCAGAATAAAAGGCAAAGGCTATCTCATGACACTTACCGCAATTCCCCCGCACTCGGCGGCAATATTTGTTTTTTTGCTACTTCGACTGTAAGGGTCGGGTGCCATAGATAACTCACCTCTTCTTTTGAAAAATGATTATAAATATATTATATGCTCTTTGCTCGGATTTTTCAATTGTTTTTTTCATGGATATAATATATAATTTATTTACACTAAACTTTAAAGAAAACACTGGGTGAAAGAGGCTGATTGGTTTGTCGGTAAAGGTTGCGATTATAACAGAGCGCGAAAACGATTTCGGTCGTGCGCTCTCATCTATAGATAATGTAGAGGTTTCATATTTTACGCCGCTCGCGGCAGTTGATGCGGAGCTTGACGGATTTGACGCATTTTGCATACTTGGCGGTGTTTCGGACGGACCGCTGTGCTTATCGTCGAAGGTGTGGAAGAAGCTTGAACGCATTATGCGCTCGGGAAAGCGATTTTTTATAGAGTTTTGTCGCAATATAAGTGACGGTGACTACGGTCCGACCACGCCGACCATAAACCGACGGCTCATATATACCGGTGCATCGCTCGGACTTACCGAGACCTTTGACCTGCTCGATGAGCAGTGCAATGAGATGATAATTTACAATCACGTGGTAAATGAGTCGTTTCCGATTCTGGTAAGCGACCAGTTTGTGCGCGCGCACTACCGCGCACCCAGCCAGCCCGAGTACTGGCAGAACTGTACGCGCTGGGCACTGTGGGAATACTGCCCGAACATACGCGTATGCGGTTTTCGTATGGCGAATTTCGAAAAGTCGCGCTTTGCACCGGTGGGCAAGTGGCGTGAGGTTATAGCGCATCTTATGAGCTGGATTACCGGGATATTTGCGCCTGAGATTAAGTTTAACGATATATATACCGTGTGCGCGCCGCCACGCATGCGGAATTTAGAGCCGTATGTCAAGCGTGCGGTGCGCGATGCGCTCTCATGGTTTGATAATTCCGGCTTACTCGTTGACGGCGGACGCGGCGGTGTTTATGAGGGCTTTAACCATGTTATAAGTATTGACGGTGTTCAGCATATGGATAAAGCCATACGCTGTGACACATGCGGTGAGGTCAGCATGGTTTACCTGATGGAGTATTTAAGGACCGGGAGCAGTGCCGCGCTCAGCCGATTTAAAAGGCTGCAGAAGTTTCTCTACAAGGAGTTTCTCATAAAGGTCGGCATAAGCCGCGGCATGATGCGAAAGAGCACGTTCTTCCTGTCAAACTTCTCGCAGGATCACACCTGCCGCGCTATAATGAGCACGCTTCTTTACGCGCATTATACCAAGGATGACACGAATCTTGACAATGCGTGCATGGCACTGGATTTCCTCATTGGCATTACCGGCTATGACGGACTCATGGGACCGGCACTTGACGCGATAACCATCGACAAGAAAAAAATCCAAAAATGCCACAACAGCATCAGCGACCGACCGTTTCCGTACTTTAACGGCTCGTACATGGCGGCACTGCTTCTTGCATACAAGGTAACAGGCAAGCAGGAGTATCGCATAGTCGCAGAGCGCGGAATGAATACGCTCATGGGTGTTTATCCGAAGATGCCACGTCTTGTAAGTGAGACGAGTGAACTGTGCCGTCTGCTTTTGCCTACGATTTATCTCTACTGGGTGACGCAAAAACCCGAGCATCTGGAGTTTTTCCGCCAGCTGACGCGCGACCTCAACCGATTCTTACATGTCAGCGGCGCGTACCTTGAGTGGGATACCGGATACCTCGCGCCCAAGAACAACGATGCATCCATGCTTGCGACAAACGGCGACCCGGTGGTTGACTTGTCAAGCTCGCTAAACTGGGTGCCTATGGCATACAGTGAGGCGTACAGGATAACCGGGGATGAGCAGTTTTACAAGCTTTGGCAGAACATTGCACGCTTTTTCGTGTCCTGCCAGCTGCACAGTGAGGATAAGACGATAGACGGCGCGTGGACGCGCGGCTTTGACCCGGACCTTATGGAGGTGTACGGTCTGTTCAGCGATGTAGGCTGGAGACCGTGGTCGGTAAAAGCCGGCTGGGTGGTCGGGCAGATTGTCGCGGGGCTGGAAAACGGACTTATAAATAGGCCGGACCCGAATGCGGAGCCTGCAAAAAAGACGCGGCGCAAAACAGTGAAATCATGACTACCGCCGAAAATTCGGCAGTTCGCCTCCTTCTGATGAGGGAGGTGGATTTTTGCCGTAAGGCAAAAAGACGGAGGGAGAGAGAACGGACTACCCCTCAGTCTTTTGCTTGCGCAAAATCCAGCTCCCCTGACAAGGGGAGCCAAGGAAAAAGGAAACCGGAACAAAGCCCAACGAAGTGGGTTTGTTCCGGAGAGGACGAGCAAGGGAGCGG
>JAZTXE010000117.1:0-8791 GCA_045636205.1 Eubacteriales bacterium | reverse complement strand
GCAAGCTTTATCCCCGCACCTGCAAACGTAGCTTCTGCGGTAGATGTAGGGGATACGATTACGTATGACTTTGCTCTTGCGAATGATGCTAATAAGAGCAATTCGCCGTTAGTTCCAATTTATAATGAATGGACTGAATTGGGTGCTGAAAAACCCACTGATGGATATTATCAGGGATTCAATGAAGGTTATGCTACTAAATTTGCAGCTGGCTTTAATACGGCAGATTATAGCGGATATACGGCTAATGGTCAGTATTCCATAAAGGCAGGCTCGGAGTTGGATGAAGGCGAGTTTAGTAAATTGGGATATAGCAGTTATGCCAATTTATCAAACAGATTGTGCTTCAATGGTACATCTGCAGGTCTTAGCCTTATGTCAACTGGCAATACATGGTTTGTTACTATACGAATAGTGGTTCCTGAGGCTGGTTGGTATTCTCCTGAAATTACAACTTGGACACAGGAAATGTCAAGAGGATCTATATTCCGTTCATATATAGCTCCTATTCCGGAAAGCGCAGCAAACACTGTTCTTGATTTAGAGCAGCTTTCTGCACTGCGCGCAGATAAGTACTCCATTGGTCTTGCAAGTTGCATAAGTGCAGTGAAATATAACGATAAAGGTGCAAAATACCCATCACAACAAATGCGAACAGTATATTTAAATGAAGGTGAGTACGCATTTACTATGGTGCCGGAGATTAAGAGTACTGGCAACTGGTACATTCGTGTCAGAAGTCTTACTCTTACAAAAGTAGCGGATGTAAGTGCAGATGCATTGCAGGTTTCCGGAGTAACGCCTGACATTAATTTGAGTTCTATTGTTGATGGTGTTGAAATTGCCGGTGATGAAGAAGTTTCATTTGATGTTCCTAAATTGTCAGTAGCGTTCGATGTACTTGATACAGAAGCGGAAGGCTATAGTGCAAATATTGCAAAATTGGGAGATTCAATCCATAACAAACTGTTAACTTCGGATGTTAAATTTGTCACCAAAGGTATAGCTGCATCTTTAGCCAGTGATTGCTCTAAGATTGACGTAGTCGGTGACACAAAAGGAACCGGAGAAATTACGCTTTCTCTTGAAAGAGACGGAGTTGCAGTTACAAGCACCATTAACAATATAACAGTTACTTCCGACAGCACAGAAAGTGTAAAATATTCTTATAATTTTAAAGATGGTGAGAATGGGGATCGACTGGAATATAACGCAAGCAATTGGTCAACCAAAAAAGAGTATCAGAATGTTTCCAATGCGAAAAGATGGTCTACAGGTGTTGCGGTAGCGACCGCTATTGGCGGATGGTTTACCGTTAGAATCAAAGTGGATCGCCCCGGATATTATACCCCTGAATTAGATGCTTTTAATCAGATGAACTGCGGTATCGGGCGTTTCTATATTTCGGAAATATCAAATGCAGAAAATCTTGCAGACAAAGCATCCGTTTATTGCGCGGAAAGCGCTTCGATAGGCACTTTGGATATGTATTCTCCATACAGCAGTAATAACAAAGACCCTAATACCAATTTGGCATATTTACTCGGAGAAGGAACTTTCAGAACCGTCTATTTTGACAAATCAGGCGAATATGCGTTTACAGTTAAGATGATAGGAAAGAACAGTGAAACTACAGGCAGTTATGCGAATATCCAGTCACTTACTCTTACGCGTGTAGGTCTTGCAAATAAAAATGCAAGTGATGTTGTTCCGGATATGACAAATGTAATTGCTGAAACCACTGCAACGATTGGAATAAATACAAGCAAAGAAATTGCACTTGCACCGGTTATGTCAAACGGTGCAGTTGAGGATTTGCTGAGCGCACAGAGCGTAACCGCGAGTGCGACCGGAAATGTAACTGCTGAAATCGTAGACGTTAAAAACGTGGATAACAACATTACCGGAAAAGCTCTTAAGCTGACCGGCGTAAGCGCAGGTGACGCAACCGTAACTCTGACAGTTAAGGATGCTTACGGAATAGTGACTACCGACGAAATCGCAGTAACTGTAACCGCACCGGTGGTAAAATGCTTCGGCAATACGTATTATTATATAGAGGGCACCAAAGACGGCGGATATAAGCTGGGACTGTTCGGCGGAATTGACTCTACCAACTATCAGGAGGTAGGCTTTGAGGTTAACGGAACAAAAACTGGCGGACAAAAGGTTTACGAGAAGATAAATATCAGCTATACTAATAATGGAACTGCCAAAGCCTATGAAATTACACCGGCTGCATTTGCCTTGAATAGCGGATATGTGTTCTATCATGAAGAGACTATCACAACTTCGATTGCTGACGATGCACTTATCGTCAGAGCGTATGCGATAGATGAAAACGGTGAGGAAATCTACGGCGCAACAGTAACAATTCCGGATGCGGATGATTCCGCAGTTGAGCACTAAGGAGGGTTATTAATATGAAAAAGTACATAGCACCCGAATTGGAGATTGCAAATTTTAGATCTGAAAAGATTATGCTTCTGTCCGAGATACTGGAAGCGGTTACATTTGATGCCGGCCAAGCAGACGGAATTAAATACACAAAGAAGTTTTTTGAGGAAGAATGAGTGTTACCAAAAGCGCACCGTTTATGCGGTGCGCTTTTTAAAATTTAAAAATCCAATTAACAATTTTAGATATTACACAAAAGGTTGCTTTTGGGATTGACTTGTGGTTTGCAAATTAATATACTTTAGGTGCAAAGGCAATTAGGTCATATATCATACTAAACAGGAGTGATTACAGTGAAAAAATTAAACGTGGCGATTATCGGATACGGACGCAGCGGATGCGACATTCACGGAAGCTTTTTCAAATCTGAGGGCAATGACATTATAAATGTTGTTGCGGTGGTTGAGCTTGATGAAAAGCGTGCAGCTGCTGCCAAGGTGGATTTCGGATGCGATACTTACAGCGATTACAAGGAGCTATTTGCGCGCAAGGACATTGACCTTGTAGTAAACGCGTCATACTCGGATATGCATTACGAAATTACTCTTGATTTATTAAATCACGGTTTTAACGTGCTGTGCGAAAAGCCGATTTCAAAGAAAGCCGAGCAGGTACAGGCACTTGCGGACGCAGCTAAGAAAAACGGTGTTGTGTTCACCATTTATCAGCAGTCAGGACTTGCGTCATATTTCTTGAAAGTTCAGGAGGTTATTGACTCGGGCGTGCTGGGGGATGTAAAGCTTGTGCGTATCCGTTTCAGCGGGTTTGCGCGCCGTTACGATTGGCAGACGCTTATACGCCGCGATGCGGGTGCTATGAGAAACACGGGTCCGCATCCGTTTGAGCAGGCAATTCGCCTTGCAAAGACCGACGATATGCCGGAGAAGATTTATTCAAGACTTGAGATATACAATTCCGTCGGAGATGCGGAGGACTATGTTTTCGCGATTCTTGATTACGGTGCAGGAAAGCCGAAGTTCGAGATTGAAATAAATCCGTCCGACCCGCATAATGACGGTTACGTATACCGCGTTTACGGTGACCGCGGCGCGCTTAAGACCACTATGGACCACGTTGAGTATCAGTACTATCTTGAAGAGGAGTGCCCGCAGCCGAAGCTTGATATGAACTCCTTGCACGACGAGAAAGGTAATCCCAGCTACTGCAAGGATGAAATAAAATGGCATAAGAAAAGCGAAGATTTTGCAGACGATGTGTTCAACGGCGCTGCAAATGCGTACTATCACAAGCTCTACGACCACATGGTAAACGGTGGGGAGCTTTATATAACACCCGAACATATCAAGACAGAGATTGCAATCTTTGAAGAGATAGAGCGTCAGAATCCCCTTGAGAGAAAGTTCTAAATTTGACAATGGCTTATTATTCGATATAACAATCATATAATAAGTCATTGATTTTAGAAAAAAACTAAAATATAATAATAAACGAGGCGGGAAGCTCCGCCGGAATATAAAATGAGGAGATGTTTTAATTATGTACAAAATAGCTATTCTCGGCACTGAGAATTCACATGCGCGCGCTTTCTCGGATATTATTTGCAAGGGACATAAGGCTCTGGGCGGAGTACCGTATCCGGATTTTGAAGTTGTAGGTCTTTGCGGTGATAATCCGGAGGAAAACAAATACCTTTCAGAGACTTACGGTATCCCAGAAATTTCAGACGACCCGAATGCATGGGTTGGCAAGGTTGACGCTATCATGGTCACCGCACGCAGTGGTGCAAAGCATTTTCCTTATGCAAAGAAATACATAGAGGCAGGTATCCCGGCATTTATCGACAAGCCTGCAACCTTTGATGAGGCTGAAGCTCTTGAGATGGTACGTCTTGCAAAGAAAAACAATGTACCGCTCTGTGGCGGCTCCACCTGCGGCGTGGTTGACGATACTCAGTGCATGAAGGCTCTTATGCAGTCCGGCAAGCTTGAGAGAGTATTCGGAGGTTCTGTTTCGGCTCCGGTAAGCCTTAAAAACGAGTGGGGCGATTTCTTCTTCTACTCACAGCATCTGGTACAGATTATGTGCGAGGTTTTCGGATATGATATTGAGGCGGTTCAGGCGGTTTCGCGTGAGGATTGCGCTACCTTTATCGCACGTTATAAGGACTTCGATGTAACCGGTCACTACGGTTCATACGCATATTCTGCTACCATTTACGAGCAGAGTAAAGTATATCATAAGGACATTGACCTGGGTGCTGACAATTATCTGCGTGAGTTTGAGCGCTTCGCTCATATGGTTCGTTCCGGCAAACCGGTTATGAGCTATGAAGAGCTCATCGCACCGGTATTTATCTTAAACGCAATCAATAAATCCATGCAGACCGGCGAGCTTGTAAAAGTTAATAAGTTTGAAATATAACAATGTCATCCGAGGCGATTTTTATTGCCTCGGATGTTTTTTATACCCGACGGATTGTACAGCGTGAAGTGTAAGATAAATCATTGCTTAGTTAGATAAGGAGGAATATAATTAAGGTGGATAATGCGGTTATCAAAACTGCAAGAAGAGGGTGTTTTACATGTACAAAATAGCTATTCTCGGTACTGAAAATTCACATGCGCGTTCCTTCTGCAATGTGATGAAAGGGCATCCGGCGCTCGGTGGAGTACCGTATCCGGATTTTGAGGTGATTGGCATCTGCGGCGATAACCCTGAGGAAAACAAATACCTTGCGGAAAACTACGGTGTTCCGGAAATATCCGATGACCCGAATGCATGGGTAGGAAGGGTTGATGCGGTTGTCGTCACCGCGCGCAGCGGCGCAAAACATTTTCCATATGCAAAGAAATACATAGAAGCCGGTGTGCCTGCATATATCGATAAACCGATAACATTTGATGAAGCTGAAGCACTTGAACTTGTGCGTCTGGCAAAAAAACACAACGTACCGCTTTGCGGCGGTTCGGCAAACAGTTTTCTTGATGACACAAGAAGTATGAAGCTTATTGCAAACTCTGCAGAAAAAATCTGCGGTGGCTCGGTCTGTGCCCCTATAAACATGAAAAACGAGTGGGGGGACTTTTTCTTCTACTCGCAGCATCTGGTGCAGATCATGTGCGAGATTTTTGGATATGACATCCAGGCGGTTGAGGCGGTTTCACGTGAGGACAGTGTGACGTTTATTGCACGCTATAAGGATTTTGACGTAACCGGTCACTACGGCTCGAAAAAATATTCCGCGACCATTTATGGACAAAATGATATATGGCACAAGGAAATAGATATGAGTGCGGACAGGTACTTGATTGCATTTGAGCGCTTTGCTCATATGGTGCGTTCAGGAAAGCCGATTATGAGCTATGAGGATTTGATTACTCCTGTTTTTATTCTTAATGCAATCAACAAATCCATGCAGACCGGCGAGCTTGTAAAAGTAAATAAGTTTGAAATATAACCTATCAAAACATCCGCGTCACTGCCGTGACGCGGATGTTTTTTATAAAAAATAAAATTTTATCAATTTTTCGCTTTACTACGCTAATGTAATGTGGTATACTGAATAAGCTAAAAGGCGTAAGCCAAAAAATATTTTTTATCAGGAGGAATTTAAAATGCGCAAGTTTTTAGCAGTATTAATGGCAGCTGTGATGATGGTAACCATGCTCGCAGGCTGCACCAACAACGCAAATGACGCAGAGGTAAACGACAATGCAGCGGTTGAGAGTGATTTTGACTATGTTGCAGAAAAAGGCAAAATGGTCATTGGTATGACGCTCTTTGCTCCGATGAATTACTATGACAATGCTACAAACGAGCTTGTTGGCTTTGAAACCGAGTTTGGCAAAGCAGTTTGTGAGAAACTGGGCGTTGAGCCGGAATTTATCGAAATCAACTGGGATTCAAAGGAAATCGAACTCAATGCAAAGAATATCGACTGCATCTGGAACGGTATGACCATTACCGAAGAGAGACGCGCTAACATGGAAATCTCTCAGCCGTACATGAAGAACCGTCAGGTTATGGTAGTTAAGGCTGAGAACCTGGATAAGTTTGCTGAGAGCACTGCAGGTGCAATCGTTGTTGCTGAGGCAGGCTCTGCAGGTGAAGAGCTTGCAAACGCTGATGAGTTCTTTGCAGACGCAACCTTTACCCCGGTTGACTCCATGGCTAAGGCTCTTATGGATGTTGCAGCAGGAACTTCCGATATTGCAATCGTTGACTATGTAACTTCTATCGGTTCTATCGGTGAAGGCACCGACTTTGCTGATCTCGTAGCAATCGAAGAGCGTGAGTTCGCTCCCGAGGAGTACGGCATTGCATTCCGCAAGGGAAGCGACATGGCTGAGAAGGTAAACGCTGCTATCGACGAGCTGATTGCTGACGGCACTCTCGATACCATCGCTGAGAACTACAAACTCCAGAATCTTCTTATCAAGGAATAATTAAAGGCGGAATATAGCTTATGTCAACTTTTGAAGTTGTTATTCGGTCCTTGACCGAAGGGTTCGGCGTAAACTGCATGATATTTGCAGTTACGCTGATCATGGCAATTCCGCTCGGACTTATAGTCGCATTCGGCTCGATGTCGAAATTCAGACCTTTGCGATTTTTAGAGCGGATAAGCTCATCGAAAATTTTAAAAGCGATAGCAAACTTTGCTCCGCTTCGTTTGTTGACACGCACATTTGTTTGGATCATCAGGGGTACGCCCCTGATGCTCCAAATTTTTGTCGTATTATACGCACCGGGGCTTATGTTTGATATGCCGCTGCGCTCAAGAGAGATTGCGGTTCTTATTGCGTTTGCAATAAACTATGCGGCATACTTTTCGGAGATATACAGAGGCGGTATAGAAGCTATACCTAAGGGTCAGTACGAGGCGTGCCAGGTTCTGGGAATGACCAAGAGCCAGACATTCTTCCGCGTAATTTTCCCTCAGGTTATAAAGCGCATTATACCTCCGATGGGAAATGAGATAATTACGCTTGTAAAAGATACATCCCTTGCGCGCGTGGTCGCGGTTACCGAGATCATCATGTGCGCCGAGCGCTTCACCAAGCAGGGACTTATCGTTCCGCTGTTCTCAACAGCGCTTTACTTCCTTGCGTTTAACGGAATTCTTACTCTTGTCTTTGGATACATAGAGAAGAAATTAGATTATTATAAGGGTTAGAAAATTATGGCTATTTTAGAAGTCAATAATCTATATAAAAGCTTTGGAAAAACCGAGGTTTTAAAGGGTATTAACTTTTCCATGGAAAAGGGCGAAGTACTTTCGGTTATAGGCTCGTCGGGCAGTGGTAAAACCACACTTTTGCGCTGCTTGAATGCGCTTGAAATTCCGACAAGCGGCAGAATAACAATCAATGGAAACAATGTGTATGACTCATCAAACAGCGCAGGCAAGTCCAAACAGGACCAGCGCCGCTGGCAGCTTGCATGCGGACTCGTGTTCCAATCATACAATCTGTTTCCGCAGTATTCGGCTCTTGAGAATGTAATGCTTGCGCCGTCTCTTCTCGCTAAGGAGAGAGAGGATTATCGCTCAAACAAAAAGCAAATCCTTGAGGAAATTAAATTTTCAGCACTGTCACTCCTTGAGCGCGTCGGGCTTGCGGATAAGGTGAACAATTATCCAAATGAGCTCTCCGGCGGTCAGCAACAGCGTGTCGCAATAGCGCGTGCGCTGGCACTGCATCCGGACATCTTGTTTTTCGATGAGCCGACGTCTGCACTTGACCCTGAGCTTACGCTTGAGGTTCTGCGCGTTATACGTCAGCTTGCCGAGGAGAAGATGACGATGGTAATTGTAACTCACGAGATGGCATTTGCGCGCGATGTATCTGACCGTATCATATTTATGGATGGCGGCGTAATCGTAGCAGATGGCGCGCCGGATGATGTTCTTTCAAATTCCGGAAATGAGCGCATAAACGCTTTCTTGGGAAGCTTTAACCAGAATTTAAAAAAAGAAGATTAATAAAAAATGCTGCAACATTGGTTGCAGCATTTTTCAGACTGTCAAAGAACTTGTATGCCACCTCATCCGCCGGCTGCCGCCGCCACCTTCCCCTCAAGGGGAAGGCTTGGAACTACGCGTTTTTGAGGCTTCCCCTCAAGGGGAAGCTGTCGAGCAAAGCGAGACTGATGAGGTGAAAAGTTTAATTTTTTGCATATATTATAGTTTTTATGCTCTGCCGAGAAGCTTGAGTGCGTTCTCACGGCAGACTTTGTTATAGCACTCCTGTGAAATTTTACCGTTCATGACCGCGTCATCAAGGAAGAAGGAGAGGGTGAGCTTGTTGCGCGGGTCACATATGTCGGTTCCAAAGAAGAGCTTATCCTGGAACTCCTCTAAGAATGCGTAACC
>JAZTXE010000116.1:0-17501 GCA_045636205.1 Eubacteriales bacterium | reverse complement strand
CATACTGTCACCTGCCACAATCTGGAGAATCTCATTGTTGAACAAGCCGAAAACCATGCTTGTGATAGGTGACAGTATGATTGTAATGTTGTTCAAACAGTATGTCAACACTTCATCTTCCGTGAACTCTTCCGGATCCTTGAATCTTGCTATATACGTTTCTGCTTGTTTATTTGTAAGTGATATAGGAATACCATCTTTTTCGCCTACCACATAGAACACCCCGGTAATAATATCTTTGCCGATTCTGCGGTTAGCGGCAAACATCAAGGATGTGTTCTCTTCTGCGTGTAATATATAGATACCTTTTTGGAGCTTCTTAGCCTTAGCATGACAGTCAAAACCACAGCCTTTACTTACAGCTTCATCAAACGCAGTAATTGACAGGTCAAGCCATTTGACACATGGTTCTTTTCTCGGTTCTACCATCACGGTTCTTATCTTTTTCATATGTATTACCTCAATCTAAGGGAAGAATGTCACGGTCAGGATCGGAAAGGAGCTTTTCCAATGCATCTCTGTCCACAAACATTCTTCCGCCTATTGTTTTTACAGGCAGATATTTCTTGGCAAAGCTGCGTATTTTCTTTTTACTTACCGGAAGGTATTCTTTCTGTATGTCTGTTATTGTTAAGTATTTTCTTTTTAGTACTTTTTCTATCTCATTCGCCCTCCTTTGGGTTTATCTTTCTTTTTCTTATCGCTTGGCTTGGTAGCTGATTCACTGTCGTAGAGCTGACCGTCAAACAGCCTGAATATCGTTATAGTCTTGCCGAGAGAATGTAAATCTTCTATCTTGGCTAATGCTCTTCCAAGGGTAACTGCTTCACTGTGACTCAACGAGTCGGTAGAGAAATATTCCTTGTACACGCGAGGGTTCTTGTTGGGAACAACTCGATTGACGGTTTCTTTTATTACCCGTTTGTAGTCACGCAGGTCAATATCTGAGTGATTACTGTCAGCTAAGCGATATTTACGTCGCGGTGTGGCCATTTTCACACCCCTTACTGTTATTTTATTGTTCGTTTTTATTTTACTGTTGCGTAAAATTGCAGGTTAAGTCAAATTTAATTCAATTAGGTATATTAGCATTGCTATGCCACCCTGCACCCTTTATTTTAACAAAAAAAGATGATGTAATAAGCGCCTGTAACATCAGCTACGACAAACGAAGACAGCACTTAGCCAGTAAATCTTGACTAAGTGCTGTTTCTGCATAATTTTATAAAAATTGTGAAAATGAATGGTGGAGGCGACGCGTAACTGCATGGTTTCGCGGAAAGGGGTATATGGATCGACTTGATAAAATAGGTGCGAAAACCGGGATGGCGAAGATGCGGAAAAGCTCATGGTTATATTTCTTGTGTATGGTTCTATCTCTCTTGCTATAGGTGAAAATATAAACAGCATGAAGATGTATTGGGGCATTTTAAAAAGCTTCAATATTTGGAAAAGTATATCAGACAAAACGTCACCATGTTCTGACGAAGTGTCATATATATAATTTTAGGTTGCTTGTATAATAAACTTAGAAAGTTGTCTATACAGCTGCAATATTGGCAAAATAATACATATTATTTAAAAATAACAAAAGGAGCGTTTTTTTAATAAAAATTTTGCCGAATGACAAATTGTGACAGATATTTGACCAAAGCTTAAAAGGAGGAAAAACGAATGAAAAAACTAACCAAGAGGTCGCTTGCATGGGTGCTGACGTTGTGTATGGTAATCGCAATGCTACCTGCAGTGCCTACTCAAAAGGCAGAGGCGATAATAGAAGATGATGGAGAAATTGGCTTCTATTTCAGCACGGTTACGGTTCCGACAAATTATGTTGATGGAAACGATAATAAACCGGGGCAGGCAAAAAACTTTGCATATATTATGAAGGGAAACGGTTCGTCAATTACAACTCTTTCTGATTTTGCAAATTATCTGACGTATGATAATACTTTAAATAAAGGCAAGAAAAGAAGCTCGTGGAAAATAAAATCCGCGTTTGCTTCAACGATGTCAGATACGGGAGCTAATGCGTCAAATCCGGATAAATACCGTCTTTCAGGGACGTGGGCGAGGTTTTATGACATTTACGGTTTTATGCTCCATACATACAAGAGCAATACATCAACCGGAAGAAGAGCAAGTGTCACAGTGCAGCTTTTGGTGTCAGAGGGGGAAACGGGATGGTACAAGGTTACCCCGACTTACTATATAAAGACGAACGAGGGCAATACTGCACAGCTTACACTGTCGCTTGCTGATTCAGCGGGAAATCCTATGGTTAATGATTTGGTTGATACTGCCGTAACAACAGGTTGGAACAGCACAACCAGCATGGGTGTTGCGTATTTCACACCGGGCGTATATGAGTTTACGATGGAGCTTAAAGATGTTGTAGCTAAAGCAGGTAAGAACCATTATGCACTTATTAAACAGGTTAAGCTCACTCCGTCCGAGGAGCCTAAGGATTACAGTATCAATCTTAAGGATAAAACGGCTAATATCAAAGCTCAAAAAATTGAAAAAGGTGATACCGGTACGGCAACGCTTGAACTCAAAAACGGAGTTAAAACGGTTGACGGCGCAGTGTTTGAAGCGGTTGCGAAGCATGAGGGCATTGTTGCGCTTTCAGTTGACGGCGATAAGATAACCGTTGAGGGTAAGAAAGTCGGCGATACAGAGATTACGGTTTCCGCTAAAGTGGGTGGCAATGAGGTTGCGACACACACGGAAAAGATAAGCGTCGTACCTGTTATGTATACCTATTCTTTCTTAGGGTACAACAACACTCATGAGATTACCCAAAACATAACAAGTTACGATATGACTGCGCATCTTGACTCGGATCCTTGGCGCGCGGGCTGGCAGAATAATGCAACAATAACCTTCCGTGTTCAAAGTCCTGATGGTTATGGTGCAGTTTTGGGCTCGTATGTCGGACCGGCGGCGGGCATCAAGATTAAGCTGCCAAAGACCGGCTTTTATACGCCGGAGACGGCATATCTGACCGGCGGTCACGAAGGCATAATGCGTATGTATATTTCGCCGGTTGATGCGGAGAACCCGATTGCACCCGAGTACTCCGTAGGTCATAAGGATACATATGCAACAAGCGGCGTGAAAACATCCGCTAAGTTCCGTACCATATACCTTGAAGAAGGGGAGTACATGGTATCCTGGGAGATTATCGGCCAGAATGCTGGCGTATCACCGTATCCGCGCTTATTCCTTTCTTCTGCTAACTTTATTAAGCAGGATGAATATCCGACGGTTAGTGTTTCCTGCGAGACTCCTGCGGATATTAAGATGGGTAACGTAGGCTATGCAAAGGTTACCGCATCTGCATCCGACGGCAGCGTTGAAGACCTGGTGGGTGCAGAGTTCCGTATTGAAAACGCTGAAAACCGCGTTGCAAAAATCGAAGCGATTGAAAACGAAGAGTTTGGCACAAGTCTTAAGATTACCGGAATGAAAGTCGGTCAGGAAGATATTCCGATTGATGTTTATGTCCGCGGTGTAAAGCG
Organism: Eubacteriales bacterium; assembly: GCA_045636205.1. Lineage (GTDB taxonomy): Bacteria > Bacillota > Clostridia > Oscillospirales > JAAYXM01 > JAZRUF01. Next base: position 13,977 of record JAZTXE010000116.1, on the reverse strand, counting down.
CGCAAGCTTTGTTCTGCCGGTAAATATCATTGAGCCGGCAGCTCTTCAAAAGGTTGAAGTTTCTCTGCGTGAGAATAAGCACAACACTCTCCAACTCCGTGATTTAATCGAGATTAAAGCTAATCTTGACGTTGAGCTTACAGATGCTGACGGTCAGAAGATTTCTGACTTCTCCGCTGAGCTTCAGAATGCCGTGTATAATTTTACCAGCAGTAATGAAGCTGTTGCAGTAATCGACAGCGACGGTGCAATAACTGCGCTGTCCGAGGGTGAGACAACTATCCGCTGTGACGTTACCATTGGCGAGGTTACCTTGGGCGATGAAATCGTGCTTAAAATAACAAACGGCAAAGCGCGCAGATCGTATTATACCGACGAGCGAGTTAATGCGGTTCAAGGGAATATAAAGAATTATTCATGGGCGAGAAAATCTGCAGAAGCCACGATTAACGAGGCGGACAGATATCTGGAAAAAGCCGAATATCTCTATGACAAAATCCCCACGCAACAGCTGCCCAGAAGCTATTATGCAGGTTATTACAATGACCCGAGCATAGCTTATTGTAAGCATCCGCTCTGTGCAAAGAATGTAATTTCAGAGACCGGGGACAGATATTTTTATCAGATTGACATTATAAACACTCCGTGGAAGATTCAGTGCCCGATTTGCCGCAGAAAATTCCCGACAAACGACTTCGGAAGCTTCTACGATTTAGGTATAGTTGAGGCGCATGAAACCGAGCTTTACCCGGATGTTCCGGCAGGGCAGTGGAGTTATGAGAAATCGCACTTCGAGCATTACAAAAAGTTTGAAAGTGAATATGCGCAAGCAGGGGTAATGAGCTATGAAGAGCATAAAGCAATGCGCGAAGCCGGGGAGAGACTTCCGGCAGTCGGCTTCCTAAAAAATATCTCTGATCTGAGCCTTGATCCCACATGGGGTGTAGATGACGGTTACGGATATAAAACGGGAAATACTCTTGTCATAAACGGAATTGAAGTACCGGAGATATATTCCTTTATTGCGTATTATAATCATTGGGCAATATGGAATAATGACGGCGAATTCTGCAAAATTGTCGATACACTGCGCGATGCGTACATTTACACAGGTGATGCAAAGTACGGAAGAGCGGGAGCAATTCTCCTTGACCGTGTAGCGGATATTTATCCGCATCTGTATGTGAAGCCGTACATCTTCTTGATGGGTCCAAATGAGAACTGGAGACACGGCAAGGGAGTTGACAGAATTTGGGAAAATGCCACATCCCGTGACTGGGCAAAGGCGTATGACGCATTCTTCCCGGTATATGACGATACGCAAGTGGTTTCTTTCCTGAGTAAGAGAGCTGCGAAGTACAATCTTGACAATCCGAAGACGGACGGAAGCTTAATTCGCGAGTATATTGAAACAAATATTCTCCGCCAGATGTTTGAGGATGCTAAGGCTGCTCACCTCAACGGTAACTTCGGTATGACGCAGTCAGCCGTTGCTGCTGCGGCAGTTGTGCTTGACAGCGTGCCCGAAACCATCGAAATGCTCGACTGGGTGTTCCAGAACGGAGAGACATTCAGAGAAGATTCAAGATGGTATGATTCGGATACCCAGACCGGCGGCGATGTAATGAGAAGGATTATAGACCAGGTCAGCCGTGACGGTACAAATGACGAAATAGCACCTAACTACATTAAGCTTTGGTATGCATACATAAATATGATGCTTGATGTTCTTGCGGGATATGACAAGTACCCGACAGCGGATTTGTACAATAATCCCAGATATGTAAAGATGTTAGAGTCGCTTATACCGTTTACAATGTCACGCTCTACAACGCTATCAATAGCTGACTCGGGTAATCTTGTAAAACCGAGCTTCTATATCGATGCAACAACAGCGGCTGCGGCATTCAATTACACTAAAAAGCCGGTATTTGCGCAGATAATTTACTTCTTAAACGGAAATAAGACAGAGGGGTTACACTATGATATGTATACCCCGAATCCTGAGCGACTGGCTAACGAGGTTGCTGCGGTTATAGCCGAGCACGGTGAATATGACTTTGATAAGAGTCGTCTGCTTGCGGGATATGGATTAGCGGCACTGCGCGGCGGTACAAAGGTTGACTCGGCAATCGGCGGAGTTGACACTCAGCGCACCTTCTGGATGAGCTTTACCAGAGGCTACGTTGGAAAAAGCAACCCATATTCGGGACACAACCACTATGACGGATTAAACTTGGGTATTGAGGCATACGGCTTTAACGTAGCTCCGGATATCGGATATCCTGAACTTACAGGTACAGATAAGTATCGCAATTGGGATAAGTCAACTGTAGCGCACAATACCGTGGTTGTAAACGCAAAGCACCAGACGAATACTGAGGCATCAGATCCGCTCCATTTTGACGATTCGGGCAAGGTAAAGGTCATGGATGTGGATGCGAGCGACCGATACTCAGAAACGGAGAAGTATCGCAGAACGGTTGTAACGGTAGACATTGACGATGAAATAAGCTATGGTGTGGACTTCTTCCGCGTCAAAGGCGGAAATGAGCATGTTTATTCCTTCCATGCAATGTCAAGCCTGATGCCGGAGACCGGGAAAATCGTTGGAGAAGAAACTCAATCCATTGATTACACCAGACAGGAAAAGGGAACTTATGCAGGCGAAAATGTTGATTATGCAACTGCAAACAGCCCGAGCGGCTTTGCATGGCTTTACGATGTAGACCGCGCTGCAAATGTGGGTAAAGACTTCTTTGTAGATTTCAAAATCCAGGATTATGAAAATTTACTTAAGAAAGACCGCGATCTGCATTTGAAGCTTACAATGATGAACAGCTTTGATCTTACCGAGCTTGCATTTGCAAACGGTGAGCCGTCAGACAAGAACGGTGTTGATTATCTTAAGTTTATGCTTGCAAAGCGTACGGGCAACAATTTGGACTCTATGTTTACGACCGTTATCGAGCCTTACGATGGTAAGAGCAAAATTGCAAACATCGAAAAAGTAAGCATAAAGGCAAACGGGGCAGAGGTTGTATCCGAAGCTGTTAAGGCACTCGAAGTAACACTTGAGAGTGGACGCGTTGACTATGTAATTTATGCGGAGGACAATTCTGTTGAATATTTGATAGACAATAGAATTGCTTTCCAGGGAGCGATTGGTGTATATTCTGAATTTAACGGCAACTGCGTCTATGCTTATATCAATGACGGTGTAAAAATCGGTGATTATGAAGGCGCAACAACGCTTACCGGAACGATACTGAGCTTTACTGAGGACCTTACAGACGAGAACTTCATGAAGGTGAAGATTAATGGTGAATTCGATGCTGAGGCACTTGTCGGCGAGCATATCTACGTTGACCAATGCGCAAGAGGCAATGGAGTCTATGAAATTCGCACTGTTGAAGTTCTTGATAAAGAAAACGGAATTGTTATGATTGATCTTGGAGACATTTCTTTGATTGATACGATAGCCACGGGTGAAGGCGGTGTTTACACCTACAATCATAACATTGAAAACGGTGCAACCTTCCGTATTCCGCGCTCAGCTACATACAGTATGGCTCCTGCAATTTCCGGGATTGAGGATGTTTCAGCAACCGTGGGCAAGAGGATAACAAAGACTGTCAGTGCACAGTACGCAGGTGAAGGCGAGCTTTCATACGAGGCGGTAGAGATGCCACGCGGAGCGCAATTTGATGCGGAGAGCAGAGTATTCACTTGGACACCTGATGCAAATCAGGTAGGTACATACGCGGTTGGAATCCGCATAAGCGACGGTGCGCTGAGTGATGTGGTTTACTTCAACGTAAATGTTTCAAAGGCAGTAGGTTCAACTGCGGGCAATGACTCGTCGGACAATTCCGGCAGTTCAGGTAACGCAGGAGCAGGCGGCGGTGGCGGAGGAGCATCCGGCGGGGCTTCTGATGATACCACCGATACCGGCAATACCGACGAGGGTACAACCGGCGATAATACTCAGACAGGAGCCGACAGTTCCGATATCCCGAGTGAGAAGTTCACTGATTTGGCAGGATATGACTGGGCTGAGGAGGCTATTAACAGCCTTGCTGAGAGCGGCGTTATAAACGGAACTTCTGATAGCACATATTCACCGTCAAAGGATATAACACGCGCTGACTTTACGGTGCTTCTGGTTCGTGCATTCGGTCTTGAAACGGACAGCACGGATAATTTCAGTGACGTAAGTGCCGGTGCATACTATGCAAAGGAATTAGCCGCGGCTAAGGCGCATGGAATTGCAAACGGTGTGGGTGATAACAAGTACAACCCGACTGCTACGATTACACGCCAGGATATGATGACGATAGTCTCGCGCACACTTAAAGCTTTAGGATATGAGGTTGAAGATGCGGCGGCAGAGGAACTTGCCGCTTATGCAGACGGAGCTAATGTTTCTGAGTATGCTGCAGAGCATGTGGCAAGCCTTATAAAGAACGGAATTGTAATGGGTTCAAACGGAAAAATCAATCCGCAGTCCAATACAACCCGTGCAGAGGTTGCCGTACTCATCTACCGATTAATTAACAGCTTTGTGAAAAAGTAAATTTAAGGAGAAGATGTTATGAAAATTAATTTCAAACGTATAATTTCCGGTGCTTTGGCACTCGCGATGGCAGTTTCAATGTCCGCTTGCGGAAATACGCAGGACGATTCAAGCAATGTTGATGCAGGTAATGCAGGCGGCGGGGCTCTGTTCTCAGAGCCTACCGAGATTAAAGTTGTTATATCAGACCATGTAAGCTGGCCGTACAACCAGAATTGGAAGGTGTGGCAGTATTTTGAAGAGGCAACCGGTGCGGACTTTAATGTAACTGCAATCCCGGAATCTAACTTCGTTACTAAACTTAATCTTATGATGGCAGGTAATGACACTCTGCCGGATTTACTGCACTTAAAGCACAAGGCACAGATGGACGAGTATGCTTTGGCCGGCGCGCTTGTTCCGGCTGACGATTACGTTGACCGGATGCCGAACTACACCGCGTTTTTAGAAACTCTTCCGGAAAATATCGCAATTGACCTTCAGATGCAGCGCCGTGCAGGCGATGGCAAGATCTATGGTCTGCCGACTTACGGCACGCAGGAAGTAAACGGAATGCGTACATGGATGTACCGTAAGGATATTTTTGAAAAACACAACCTCAAGGTTCCGGAAACTTACGAGGAACTCTATCAGGTAGCAAAGAAGCTTAAGGAACTCTATCCGGATAGCTATCCGTTATGTTTCCGCGAAGGCATGAACAGACTTGGCTTGATGTCATCACAGTGGAAAGAGTATTTCTCCTATGATGTTTACTACGATTTCAATGACGGTAAGTGGCACATGGGTGCCGCAGAGGATACAATGAAGCAGCTGGTCACATACCTCAGCAAGCTCCGTGAAGAAGGTCTTGTAACTCCCGACTTTTTGAATATCAACACCAAGACATGGGAAGAGCTTATGAGTACAGACCGTGGCTTTATCTCTATTGACTATATTGTTCGTTTAGACTTCTTTAATATTCCTTCCCGTGCAATTAATCCGGATTACACATTGGCAACCATGAAGCCGCCGCGCGCAGACATTGAAACCGGAAAAAATACTATTACACGCCTCAACTTTGACTTTACCGGATATACGGTTTGCAACACGGGCGATAAGAAGCGCATTGAAAATGCGTTCAAGGTTATTGACTGGATGTACTCCGACGAGGGCAGCGAGCTTCTCAGTTGGGGCAAAGAAGGGGAGACCTATCAGGTTGTAAACGGTGAGAAAGAGTTTATCTTACCTAACGAAGGTGATACCTGCCAGACACTGTACGGAATTGCAACCGCAGGCGTATACCAGCGCATCGATGAAGCTGCTTTCGGCGCAGTATATACAAAGGAGCAGGCTGCGCAGTCACGCGCGGCAGCAGAGTATTTAGAGCCCAACGTAAATCCGATGTGGTGGCTGTCCTTCACTGAGGAAGAGGCTGAACGCAAGGCTCAGCTTAAGGATAACATTGATTCTTATATCGAAGAAATGCTTTCAAAGTTTATGCTCGGTCAGACACCTATAAGCGAGTGGGACTCTTTTGCAGAGTCATTGCAGGCTATGGGCGTTGATGAAATGCTTGAGATTTACGCTGCTGCATACAACCGCGTAAAGGGATAATAAGAGGAGATATTATGATAACCGAACAAGATGTTAAGAAAATGTCCCTTGAGGAAAAAATAGCGCATTTGATAATTGTACGCTGTGCGCTGTTTGACGGACGCATCGACGAGATGCTGGAAAAGGGACAGATTGCAAGCTTGGGCGCAATAGCGATTAAAACCGATAAAATTGACGGCGTTGTAGACCAGATAAACGAATGGAAGAGCAAGGCAAAGCTACCGCTTCTTTTCTTCACAGACGGCGAGCGCGGACTGGCGCAAATGGTTGATGGCGCAACGCCGATGCCGCGTGTTATGGCAATCGGCGCCGCAGGTGACGATGCAGAGGAGCTTGCCGAGCTTCACGGGCGTGTAATTGCCCGTGAGGCAAAGGCGCTTGGCTTCCATATTCTTGCAAATCCGTCACTTGATGTAAACATAGTGCCGGATAACCCGATAATCCTTACGCGCGCTTTCAGCGATGACACGGACACGGTTATTAAGCTTGGTCGTGCGTATATAAAGGGCATGCAGGAAGAAGGGGTTATCTGCACAGCTAAGCATTACCCGGGCCACGGTGCAAGTAATGTTGACTCTCACATGGCGATGCCGCAGGTTAATCGCAGCCGAGAGGAGCTTATGGACGTTGAGCTTCGCCCGTACAAGGAAATCTGCAACGATATGTGGGGCGTTATGACAGCTCATATTCACTATCCGGCGCTTGCGCCTGAGGGTGAAGAAGGTGTTCCTGCGACTATGTCCAGAGCTGTTCTGTACGACATACTCAGAGGCGAGCTCGGCTACGAAAATCTGATTGTGTCCGACAGCTTGACTATGAAGGGTATTAAGGATAAATACGGCGATGCTGCTGCCTCGGGCGCGATAAAAGCAGGTCATGACCTGATTCTCCAGGATTACGTTGCCGACCCGCTTTCTACATACGAAACCGTACTCAAGGCGGTTCGGGGCGGTGAAATACCCATGAAGCAGATAGATGAGTCGGTTCTGCGCATTCTGAAGTTTAAAGAAAAAGTCGGTTGCATAGGCAATAAGCCGGTGGACAAGGAAGAGGCACGCCGTATAGTTGGCTGCGATGAGCATAAGGCGATTGCAGAGAGAATTGCACGAGCTTCGATAACGGCTGTTGAAGTAAATAAGATGCCGTTTAATCCGGAGAATGTCGGCAAAACCCTTGTTATAGCTACAGTAGGCCCTGAAGAGGTCAACGAGATAATTGACATGGGCAGATGCGTGGGATCTATATCAATGACTTTTGCAGAGAATGTAAAAATGTATTGCGCGGCGGACGTGGAGCGCATCCCCGAGGAGCCGAGCGCAGAATGCATTGACAAGGTGTTAGAGCGCGCTAAGGGATATGACACCGTAATATTCGCTGCGTTTATCCGAAATGTGTCCTACAAGGAAAACAGCGGAAAATTCCACGGCGAACTGATAAGATTGATTGAAACCCTTGAAGCCTCAGACGTTACATTGGCTACCCTTATCTTCGGAAACCCATATGTTATTTCTGAGCCTAAGGGTATGAAGGATTGTCTGCTGGCGTACTATGACGATATCCACTCCATAAAAATGTCCGTACAGGCACTGTTCGGTGAGTTTAAGCCCACAGGCAAGCTGCCGGTAAACGTAAGCGAAAAATATCCGAGGGGATATTCCTGCGGCAAATAGTCAGACAATTCATTTAAAAGGAGAACTGAAATGGCGAAGTTAGTTAAAAAAATAGATATTCACGTTCATTCATGCATGAAAAAGGCTATGCCCAGGTTTCAATACCCCGGATTGAGCGATTACACCACGCCGGATGAGCTGCGCCCGATGTACGATAAGATGGGAATAGAATTCGGCGTTCAGTTGCCTTCGCATTCACCCGAATGCCGCAGCCACATCATAACCAACGAAGAATCCTATGAGATGGTGCAAAAATACCCGGAAACCTATGATTGGTTCTGCAATATTGACCCCCGCTGGCTTACCAATGACGAAACCGCCGATTTATCAAAAGCCATAAACTACTATAAGGAAATGGGCGCAAAGGGCATAGGTGAGCTGACGGCGAATCTGTACATTGACGATCCGCGCTATATGAATTTATTCCGCCACGCGGAAAAATGCCAAATGCCGATAACAATCCATATAGGAAAAATGGGCGGGGAGTATGGCATGGTTGATGAGATTGGACTTCCGAGACTTGAAAAGGTTCTCAAAGAGTTCCCTAACTTAATTGTACTCGGTCATTCACAGAAGTTCTGGGCGGAAATCAGCGCGAATTGCAGCGAGGAGGACAGAGGCGGATACCCCACCGGAAAAGTTATCCCCGGACGTGTGGTAGAGCTTATGCGCAAGTACCCCAACCTGCACGGTGACCTGTCCGCAAACAGCGGCGGAAACGCAGTTATGCGCGATGCAGAGTTCGGATATAAATTCATGGAGGAGTTCCAAGACCGCTTGTATTTCGGAACGGATATATGCGATCCCAGCAATGAGTTTGCACTGTCTAAGTATTTGGACGATGCAGTGATGGCGGGGCATATTTCACAGCAGGTCTATGAAAAAATCAGCCGCGAAAACGCGCTGAAATTACTTAAGCGTAAATAGTAAGATTAAAAAAGAGTTCGTGGTATGAGGTATACTGTTAAGGACAGTTGAAAAACGAAAGCCGAGTTTTCCAATTCAGGAAAACTCGGCTTTTGAAAGGCTTCTCCTTGAGGTAGCTTTAGCGGCGGTTTGGCAATGAATGACAATCCACCGGATTGTCAAAACTAAACCGTGACCGAGCCGCAGCGAGAAAGCTGTCGAGCTTGGCGAGAGTGATGAGGTGCAGAATGCGATAGCATCCGTTAGGTTTTCAACACCTCATCCGTCAAAACCTGCGGTTTTGCCACCTTCCCCACAAGGGGAAGGCTCTCTTCAGCTATCCTTTAGTACACCCCATAACACCGAACTCTTTTTTGTATAACGAAAACCACGCGATAGTCGCGTGGTTCAATAGAGGCTATGCCGATGATGAGATAGCAAAGCAGAATTTACAAAAAAAATAGATTGTTATGCGATGTTGCAGTATAGTACAAGCCATTTGATGAAAAGCCTTCCCCTTGAGGGGAAGGTGGCGGCGATAGCCGTCGGATGAGGTGCTATATAAGTTCTTTGACAATCTGAAACACCACCGTCGATATAAAATCGACGGTGGTGTTTCTGTTTTAATTAATATGCGTATGAATATCCATTGTCTGCTTCTAATGGGGTATCAAGTGATGTTTTCGCTGTAAGCTCAGTGCCGGAGGTTGTGAGAACGTCCGACAGATTGAATTTACTTACTTCCATCTCAGGTGCAATGTAAGTTTTCATCTCATTATCCTCCTTTTATTACTGGGGCTTATACGTCGCGGTAAATTCCTTGCCGTAAATAGTTTCGCTTCCATCAAGCGAAACTGCATACGGCTGGAAGGTTGCCGTGAGAATAGTTGTAGGAATATTATCGTGTGATGCGAGGAATACATAGGAGCTATCATTGCTCATATTGAAGCTTGAGGGAGTAAGTGCATCTGCAGCCCCTTCGACCGCTACGCTCTTATACGCTTCGGTGGTTTCAAGAGTAGCCACTATTTCTCCGCCGACTCTTACAACAAATCCAACCTTTGAATATCCCAGACTGTTAATGCCGGAAAGGAAGGTCGCTGTGTATGTTCCGTCTGTGGTATTCTGAACATATGCGCCGCAATTTCCGAAAATATTGGAATTTTCAGGCTCAGCTGCCGGCTGAAGGTTGATATTTCTTACCAGCATAGCTCTTGTTATTTTATCAGCTGCGTCCGCACCTGTAGCTATACGAACCTTAACATAATATTCGCCTTTTTCAAACTGATATCTGTTCAGCATTGTTTCGTTAGCATTTATATATCCACTATAAAAGCTTGTCCGAGATCTCGGCACAGAGAATTCTACTATTTTGTTGGCATCAACAGCATTATCTCCTTTATAAATGGTAATTGTGCGGGTTGTATCAGCATCCCCGTTCTCCGGATTGTAGGTTTGTGTGCTTGCTGCAAGCTTATACCATCCGTCATTCTCTACATTGAGAACAGCACCGAATTCTGCCGCCTGATTTTTCTTGTATACGCTGACTACTATGCCATGGTCTTTGGAAAGTCTTGTGGCAGCATTGTCGCCAACAAGCGTTACATTTGAACTTTTCCATGGATCTGAATCTATCAGCTTTGTGGAATCGTATGTAAGAGAGGCTGCGAAATCAGAAAGCGCCGAGTCATTGTTGAGGGACTTGTATGCTCCATAGGTCGTAGCCACGGTACCATCAGCTTTGTCTTCAGGGAATCTGTTGGTGAAGTTAAACACCTGTGAGTTTTCTTCTAATACACGCAGCTTGATAGGGCTGAATGTCTTTTCTGTGCCATTGTACGAAGCGGTAACGGTGATGTCTGATGTTCCGGGAGCTACGCCGGTAACGGTAACTTTGTTTCCGTCTACGGCTACAGTGGCATTTCCATTAGAGGATGTTGCGGAGATTTTAGCATCTACCGGAACTCCATCCTCGTAGAGCGTAAATGTTGCGCTTCCGCTTTCGCCCACTTCAAGGAAGTTATCTGCAATATTAGTATCTGCGGATGCCATTTCAAAGGTATACTCCGAGACTATCGGAGTCAGGGTGACGTTTTTAGTAAACACTCTACTTGTTTTACTCAGTGCTTTCGTTACGCAATCGAGTTTAATCGATAAATAGTACTCGCCTTCAAAATTAAAAGTACCGAGAGATAAATCTTCAAAGCTCAGCGAGCTGGTGTTGGTATTGATGGTCTTTTGTTGGGTAGCTAGCGGAGTACCGCTTGCAGCGGTTCCTTTATACAGCGTGAAAATCGCATTGTACTCGCAAGAGCCCGTATCCTGAGAATAAGCTGCATAGTTGAGTGAAATGTTATACTTGCCCTGCTTTCCGTCTTCTACATTCAGAAGAATACCGATTTCCGGATCATAGCCGGTAACATTATATATATGATTAATTATTCCGTAGTCCGGAGATAAAGACGCGCCGTTGTTTGCTGAGTATGACGGGTTATTGCCGCTCATTGTAACACCGGCAATCTGCCACGGAGCAGAGCCTTTGCCGCTGGTGTAAGTATATGTAATATCTTTCCACAGTTCTGAAGTGGGTGCGGCGACAGTGCCCGTTGCCAAGCATTTAACCGATGTACTCCACGCTGTATCCTCTGATCCACCGCTGATTGTTTTGTCAGCAGTCCATGTGGAGTCGTATGCTTTGGTGAAATCGTAGACAATAGCCTCTGCCGCCTCTGCGGTTTGCGCGGGGATTGCGGGGATCATTGCGAGCATCATGCACAGGGAGAGAACCCATGCAAGTGCCTTTTTGTTGTTTTTTCCTTTGTTCATGTAGGTATCCTCCTTTGAAAAATAAAATGTTCAGTAGGGCTGTCATTGTGTTTGATTTACGCAGCAAGGTGACGCTTGGGATTTTTTTGGGAGTTTTTTACGGTTTCGTCCGTGATTTTGCGGAAAATCTCACATTATACAGACCTCTTGTAAGATAATTATATATTTTACCACTTGCTTTTCATATGACGAAGTGATAGAATGAGATGACGAAATGTCTGCTAATTGAGCAAAAGGAGGCGCTTTGCAATGTCAGGTGCGATAGATACCTCAAGCTACATTAATTTTTTGCATTTGCAAAATCTGGCGGTGCCCGAGCTGTCGGCATTTTATGCCAAAACCGAAGGTGCTTTAAAACCCGGGCATATCAACGGTCCCAAGATACGCGATTGCTATATGTTGCAGTATGTACATACCGGATGCGGTATTGTTATGATTAACAATGAGTCTTTTCGCGTACACGCCGGGCAATGCTTTATGATGTTCCCGGGTGCGGTTATATCTCAAATTGCCGATGAGCATGAGCCGTGGGGCAAGACCTGGGTGTGCTTGTACGGAAGCAAGGTGCCACAGATGCTGAAAATATTGGGGATTAGCGAGGAAAATCCGGTTTTTCCGTGGGAGGATTGCCCGGAGCTGCTTGAGGAGATGACAAGCTATATAAGTATACTGGATAAGAACAGTCCGTCCTTTGAGTTTGACCAGTGCATTTGCGGAAATCGCCTTTTTAAGCTTCTTTTTAAATATTGCGAGCATGAGCTGTCAATGCAGCAGCCGTCCAAGCTAAAGGAGGATTATATTCAGCGGGCGATAAAGTATATTGAGTATAATTACACCCGCAGGATAACCGTCAATGATATTGCTGAGCATCTGGGGCTGAACAGGACGTATTTTGCCGGGCTTTTTAAAAGCTTTACCAAGCAGTCACCTCAGGAGTTTCTTCTTAAGCGGCGCATAGAAAAAGCCTGCGATTTTCTGAAAAACCCTAATTCAACAGTCGCAAGTGTTGCGTACTCGCTGGGATATGAGCCCCGCGCGTTTATTCGCCTTTTTAAGAATGTAATGGGTATTCCGCCAAGTGAGTACAGAAAGTCTTTTATGGGCAGCCACCAAGCTACGGAAAAGACCGAGTCAAATTATTGATTTCACAATAAGTTTGTTATTATAAAAAGCATAGCTATGATAATAAAGACAGCGTATAGGACTTAAATGTTCCTATACGCTGTTTCTCTGTAATTTTACAAAAATTGTGAAAATGAATGGTGGAGGCGACGCGCTGCCATTCGTTCTCGCGATTTTTTCAAACCGACACTCGAACCGACAGAAAAGAGGCGACCAGATCTGTCTAAATACCAATGAATACAAACGGCAGAAACAAAAGAAAAAGCCTTGGTATCACTGAGATACCAAGGCTTTCCTTATGGTTGCGGAGGCAGGATTTGAACCTACGACCTTCGGGTTATGAGCTGATACATTGAAACAGGACTTAAAATCGACATGGTTTCCAAGTCGGATTTCGATATTCAAAAACCGACTAATAAACCGACGAACGTCAAAAACAATCGCCAGTTTAATTTTAGAGAATATGGTCAGTCGAGCGCAATCGCAGATAAGTTTTCCGCAATTCCCGATCAGCTTGTCACCTGCCACAAACCATGGAATCTCCTTGGTGCGCAAACCAAAAACCACATTTGCGATAGGTGGCGGTAGGGTTGTGAAACGGTTGTTCTGCAATGTTCTGAATTATCGTGCATATTTTTTTTGGATATGCACGATAATCGTGTTGACATTTTGCGTCATTATGCTATAATTATTAGAGAACGAAAGGGGAAGGTGCTCTTGCTGGAATATATAGCAAATCGAAAAGAGGATTTTAACGTTGGTTATTTTGTTAACGAATTAGCAAATGCTTCGAAAAATTTAGGTATTTTAGAAGCTAAAATCGATTCTTACCAATTTAATGGAATTTTAATCCCTATGCTCCAAAAAAAAGAAGCCGTTTCTTCAATGTATATAGAAGGAACTCAGACAACTATAACCGATATATTAAAGAGTGAAATTAAACCGGAGTCAAGTGATGAAAAAATCCAAATTGAAGCTCGGAATCACGTAAAAACATTAATCTTTGGAGCCGACCATCTTCGTGCAGCAAAGTTTACACACTCCTTTATAAAGCAGATACACGAATACATGATGGCAGGAATCATTGCTCCTGGTCTTGAAAAAACACTTGGCAAGTATAAAATCAATGATAATCATATCAAGAGTTCTTCTGGTACAGTTGTATACAACCCACCGGCTGCAACAGAGACAAAAAAGTATATGGATGAGTTGATTTCCTTTATGAATAATACGGAAGATGGAGTAAATCCACTTATTAAAGCTGCGATGATACATTCTCAGTTC
>JAZTXE010000115.1:0-28154 GCA_045636205.1 Eubacteriales bacterium | reverse complement strand
ATAGTGCAGGGCGTAGGTTTTCGTCCGTACACTGCCGAGCTTGCAAAAAAACACGACATAGTCGGTCATGTGAAAAACCGCGGTGGTTTTGTTGAAGTTCTTGCGGCGCCTCGCGCCGTCGGAGATGAGTCACTGCGGCTTTTTTTGCATGACCTTTCTGCTTGTAAGCTTCCCGGTTCAAGCATACTGCACTTAGAAACTATGCCTGCGGATGTATCGGAAGATGACTTTAAAATACTTCCAAGCAAAAGCGATGACGATGCTCCGATTATGCTCCCTCCGGACTTTGCCCCATGCGACAGGTGCATGTCCGAGCTATATGACATCAAAAACCGAAGATTCATGCACCCATTTATAAGCTGTACCGCGTGCGGTGCGCGCTACAGCATAATACGCGATATTCCCTACGACCGCGAAACCACATCTATGTCAGAGTTTAGCCTGTGCAGAAGCTGCGAGGATGAATATAACTCACCCGAAAACCCGCGTTACTGGGCGCAGACAGTATGCTGTAACGACTGCGGTCCCGAGCTTATTTTTGGTGATTTACGCGGGTCTTGCGCGATAAATGCCGCGGCGGAGATAATATCCCAAGGTGGAATACTCGCAGTCAAAGGCGTGGGTGGATACCACCTGGCATGCTCTCCGTTTTGTGAAGAAGCACTCATGAGATTACGCCACGGAAAAAGGCGTGAGGAAAAGCCATTTGCGGTTATGTTCCCGAATTTGGACGAGCTTAAAAAATACTGCGAGACGAATACCAAGTGCGAGGAGCTTCTTGGCTCCCCTGCGCGTCCGATAGTTCTTTTAAAGCCTTGCGGCAGAAAGCTTAATCCTTTGGTGTGCCGCGATAGCGCGTATGTGGGTGCATTTTTGCCCTCGTCTGCGCATCAGACTCTGTTGCTTGATAAGTGCGGACCGCTTGTTATGACAAGCGCAAACCCGTCAGGCGCGCCGATTGCAACGCGCTCGGACGAGCTTTCCGACATGCCGATTGACGGCATTCTCGACCATACGCGCCGGATAGAAGTGCCGCTTGATGATTCGGTTATTCTCCCCCACTCGGAGGGTAATTCGTTCATTCGCCGTTCGCGCGGGTATGTTCCGCTTGCGGCATATGTAAAATCCGGTATGCCGGACACGCTCGCAATGGGTGGGGATTTAAAATCCGCATTTGGTATAAGGCGCGGCGACTGGTGTTATATAAGCCAACATCTGGGGGATTTGGAGGAGATAAAAAATCAAAACCTCTATCGCGCCCAGATAGCGCATATGACCTCTCTTTTCAGGTCTGAGCCGTCGCGCGTAGTCTGTGATCTGCATCCCGGGTACTTCTCCTCCGCGATAGCGCAGGAATTTTCCCTGCCTATTTTCAAGCTCCAGCACCACTACGCACATATTCTCTCGGTCATGGGTGAGCATGGGCTTGATGAACCGGTAATAGGAATTGCACTTGACGGCGTGGGCTATGGCGAGGATAATAATATATGGGGCTTTGAGTTTTTAAAATGCACGCGTCGCGGCTTTACGCGCTGTGGACACTTAAGATACACTCAAATGCCCGCATCTGACCAAACCATGCGTGACACTCGCCGCGCGGCGATGTGCTACCTTATTTCCGTTGGTGCAGAGGATGTTTTGTTTGAGGACGCACCCGAAATTCCAATCCTCAAAGCCGCACAAAGCGCGGGGATTAACACGGTAAACGTTTCAAGCGCAGGTCGTCTTTTTGATGCGGCGGCATATATCCTTGGTTGTGGCGAGTATAACCGGTTCGAGGGGCAATGCGCGCAGTCACTTGAAAAACTCGCAAGCACGGCAGCACCGACGAGCGCTCTCCCCTTCCTGATTAGGGACACTGTGTCAGGCTTTGAGCTTGACATTGCACCTCTTTTTGACGCACTTCTGCATGGCAGGAGCTCACCAGCGCAAACCGCATACTCATTCCATGCAGCAATCTGCGATGCAGTGGTTTCAGGCGCATGCAAAATGCGCGATATGTACGGAATTAACACTGTAGCGCTCGGCGGCGGTGTTTTCCAAAACGCTCTGCTTCTTACTATGAGCTCATTTAAGCTGCGTGAGGCGGGATTTAAGGTTTACAGAAACGAAAAATATCCGTCAGGCGACGGTGGTTTGGCACTCGGTCAGTTGACCGCAGAAATATAAATACAGGAGTGATTTAATATGTGCATCGCCGTAACGGCAACAATACTCTCTAAATCCGGCACTCGCGCGAAGGGCGATTGCATGGGTAATATAATTGACATAGAGCTTGGCTTGGTATCCGCCGAGGTTGGTGACCGTGTTCTGGTTCACGCAGGCTGTGCAATCCAAAAGGTTACGGACAAGCAAGCCGAGGAGAATGACCGGATTTTCCGCGAGCTCATGGGGGTTTTAGATGAAAACGACTGATATGCTCGCCTACCTTAAAAGTTACTCAGGTGAGCCGATACGCATAATGGAAGTATGCGGGACTCACACCTCGGCTATCGCAAAAAGCGGTATACGGTCGCTTCTTTCACAGAATATAGAGCTTCTTTCCGGACCCGGCTGTCCGGTATGTGTAACTCCTGCGGGATATATTGATACGCTCCGCACTCTCGCACTCCGGGACGGATGCACGATAATCTCCTTCGGGGATATGCTTCGCGTTCCGGGAAGTGACGGCAGTTTAAGCGATGTGCGCGGTCAGGGCGGGGATATACGCATGGTCTACAGCCCGTTTGCCGCGCTTGAATTAGCTGAAAATGAGCCGGAAAGGAACTTTGTTTTTGCAGCGGTCGGTTTTGAAACCATAGCGCCGGTATACGCGCTTCTGGTCGAGCAAGCGGCAGAGCGCAAAGTTTCAAACCTGCGCCTTTTGTGCGCCCTTAAAACCATGCCGGAAGTCTTGGAAATAATGTGCAAAGAAAATATTGACGCTTTCATAGCACCCGGTCACGTAGCCGCGATATGCGGTGCGGACGCATTTTTATCACTCGCGCGCGAGTACAATAAACCCTTCTGCGTTGCAGGGTTCGGAGATGAGGACGTAATAGCGGCAATCTGCGATTTAGTGCTGCAGCACGAGCGCGGCACGGCAGATGTCCATAATTTATACTCATCGGTCGTACTGCCCGAGGGTAATGTAACCGCTCTCTCCGCAGTCGGGCGCGTGTTTGAAAAAGGTGACGCGGTATGGCGCGGTTTGGGAAATGTTCCGCATTCAGGTTTGTATCTTAAAAAGGCTTTTTGCGCGTTTGATGCGGGAAGCTTCCTGTATCCTGACAATAACGCAGCCTCTTGCCGCTGCGGGGACGTAATATGTGGGCGCATAACACCTGACAAGTGTCCGATGTTTGGCAAGGCTTGCACTCCGCAAATGCCAAAAGGACCGTGCATGGTATCCTCCGAGGGCGCGTGCGGCATATGGCATGCAAACAACATTATCTGAAAAAGGAGGCGCAGAAGATGCATATTACTCTGGCTCAGGGAAGCGGCGGTCAAGAGACCTCCCGCCTTATAAATGAAATCTTTAAAGAAGCTATAGGAAACTCTTACCTCTCATGCGCGGAGGACAGCGCGGTGGTAGAGCTTTCCGGAAAACTTGCATATTCAACCGACTCATTTGTAGTAACCCCTATTGAGTTTCAAGGCGGGAACATTGGCTCGCTCTCGATATGCGGAACGGTTAACGACCTTGTTATGATGGGTGCAACGCCTAAATACATGACGCTCGGCGTAATAATTGAGCAGGGCATGGAATACTCCACCTTGTCGAGAATTGCCGAATCTATAGGCGATTACGCACGCCGCGCGGGTGTTTTAATCGTCGCGGCGGACACCAAGGTAGTCGAAGGCTCGGGTGGTATTTATTTAAACACTTCGGGTATAGGTGTTATTGAGGATGGTCGCGAAACCCGTGCAAGCTCTTGCCTGCCCGGGGATAGGATTCTGGTCTCCGGAAGCCTTGGAAATCACCACGCATGCATTTTATCCGCACGCATGGGCATTGAAAATAACATTAAAAGTGACATGGCCCTTCTCATTGAGCCGGTGCGCGCACTGTTTGATGCAGGCATTTATCCGCATGCAATGCGTGATATTACGCGCGGCGGATTTGCCACCGTGATAGGCGAGCTTTGCAGCGCATCGGGTTGCGGCGCGGTTATAGACGAGCAAAACATCCCGACTGATGCTGACACACGCGCACTCTGCGACCTATTGGGTCTCGATCCTCTGTATATGGGAAATGAAGGCACATTTGTGCTCACCGTCTCAGATGATGATGCCGAAAAAGCTCTTGAAATTTTAAGACGCTATCGCCAAAGCGCTATGGATATTGGTACGATAACCGCGGAATCTGCAGTGGCTGTCAGAACCCGATTCGGGGGTATGCGCGCTCTCCCGCCGCTTCGCGGCGAGGGTCTTCCGCGTATTTGCTGATTTAATGAAAGGTGGATTTTATGGATTTTTCTTTTATCCTCAAGCCGATGTCATATGTTTTTGTGCACCTGCACGGCGCGGTACTTCGAAACACAGGTTTCCTGCGAGATAATGACCACAAGGTAGTATCCTCGATAGTTCTTACCCTGACTCTGCCCGCGGCGGTAATCCGCGTGTTTTCCCAGATTGAGCAACGAAGTCTCTCCCTTTACTTAATAGTTGTTTTAGGCTTTTTGTTTGCAGCACTTCCGGTCGCAATATCGTATCTTATCACCCTGCGCTCAAGCAAAGAGCGGCGCGTATTTACAACGATAAATATGTCCGGCTATAATGTAGGCTGCTTTGCTCTTCCGATTATTCAGAATTTCTTCGGTGCTCCCGGCGCTATAGTATCGTGCATGTTTGATATTGGAAACGGAATTGTCGCAACCGGCGGTGCATTCTCAGTCATCTCCACGGTGTTTAAAACAAACCCCGAAGATCCTGCAGGCATAAAAGCCGTTATCCGCAAACTAATGCATTCGGTTACGTTTGTTACATACATATCGCTGCTTGTTTTAAACATCATCGGCATTAAAATCCCCGCAGCAGTCGCGGATATTATTGACCCTATCGCATCGGCAAACGGATTCCTTGCAATGTTCATGGTCGGCTCGATGTTTAAGCTCGAATCAAAAAAAGGGTACTTTTCCACCGCGGCACGGCATGTTGCGATACGTTTTGTGATTTGTGCAGCGTTTGCGCTCTTCTGCACGTTCTGCACACCGTTTGACGCGCTTACACGCCGCACGCTTGCAATGCTTTCCTTCTCACCGATTTCCGCCGTAGCTTCTACGTACGCGGAAAAAGCGCATTGTGACGGCGGACTTGCAAGCTTTACCAACATGCTCTCGGTAATACTAAGCCTTGTAACAATGATTGTTTTAGCGTCACTGCCTATGTAGAATGCTAAAAAGCCTCGCGTTCATTAGAACGCGAGGCTTATTTATACTTTGATTTAAAATATGTTAGATGCGAGCTACGCCGCTCTTTCTTGCAGCCTCAGCAACTGCTGTTGCAACAGCCGGAGCAACTCTCTTGTCGAAGGGCTCGGGGATTATGTAATCCGGGGTGAGGTCCTTCTCATCGATGAGGTTTGCAATAGCGTAAGCTGCTGCAATCTTCATCTCGTCATTGATGTCAGATGCGCGAACATCGAGAGCACCGCGGAATACGCCCGGGAATGCCAAGACGTTGTTAATCTGGTTCGGGAAGTCACTGCGGCCGGTGCCGATAACTGCTGCGCCTGCAGCCTTTGCCTCGTCCGGCATAATCTCCGGAACCGGGTTGGACATAACGAAGATGAACGGATCCTTGTTCATGGACTTAACCATATCCTGGCTGATGATGCCCGGGCCTGACAGACCGAATACAACGTCTGCACCAACCATAGCGTCAGCAAGGGTACCTGCCATCTTGGACTTGTTAGTGATCTTAGCCATCTCAGCCTTAGCGTCGTTTAAGCCGTCACGTCCCTCATAGATAGCCCCCTTACGGTCGCAGAGGATAACGTCCTTAAGTCCGAGAGCCATGAGCAGACGGGTAACAGCGATAGCTGCAGCGCCTGCGCCGGAAACAACCGCCTTCATGTCCTCAATTTTCTTGCCTTTTAAGCGGCAAGCACCGATCATACCTGCAGCAGCGACGATAGCAGTGCCGTGCTGGTCATCGTGGAATATCGGAATATCGCAGCGCTCTTTGAGCTTGCGCTCGATCTCGAAGCAGCGCGGAGCGGAGATGTCCTCAAGATTTACGCCGCCAAAGGAGCCCGCGAGAAGTGCAACAGTGTCAACAATCTCGTCAACATCCTTGGAACGGATGCAAAGCGGGAAAGCGTCAACATCGCCGAAAGACTTAAAGAGAACACACTTGCCCTCCATAACCGGCATACCTGCTTCCGGACCAATATCACCAAGACCGAGAACAGCGGTACCGTCAGTTACAACGGCAACGAGGTTGCTGCGGCGGGTGTACTTATAGCTTAAATCAACATCCTTGCTGATTTCAAGGCAGGGCTCTGCAACACCGGGTGTATAAGCTACGGAGAGCTCATCCTTATTGTTAACGGTGCAGCGGCAGTTTACTTCGATTTTGCCTTGCCATTTTTCATGGTCAATAATTGCTTGTTTCTTGTAATCCATGGTTGCTACCTCCAAAATATATTTTTGCGCAAAGCGCATATTTCCATGTATATCATTGTAGCACTCAATGATAAATTTAGCAATAACATTTATGGATAAATTTTGTTATATTTTTGTGCGCAAAGATAGTTATTTTTATCATTAATCCGCGTCTTTGGTCGTATCAGCTTAAAAGTCACGGCCACTACCATCCTTTTTTGCAGGAAACAGGCGGCAAATCCTTTAAATATACGCTTGACAAAAAAGCCCACTCTCCCATATAATTGTGTATATACTATTAACAAACGGAGGAATAAAAGCCATGGTATTGGAAAAGATTAAAGAAATTTTGGCGGCTCAGTTGGATGTAAACGCTTCTGACATCACTGAAACCACAGATATTGCAGACGATTTGGGAGCAGATTCACTTGACGTTGTAGAGCTTATAATGTCAATCGAAGAGGAATTTCAGATTGAAGTCGGCGATGAGGACGCGCACAACTTCCGCACTGTCGGAGATGTCGCGGGATACATCGAAACCAAAATCTAAAAGTACGTACATATGAAAAACACCTGATGCGTGTGCATCAGGTGTTTTTTATTTTATTACATATCGCCTAATGTTATCTGCGCATCGAGTGAGTCCTGCTCTTTAAGACGCGCACCCGCTGCGGGAAGTGAACGCACACGGTAGCGTGCAACGTCGGTAAGATTTGCGCCTGAGAGCTTTTCCACATGGCGTATATGATACTTGGGCTTGAGAGTCATTACCTGAACGCCCTGAGTATCACGTGCAGACTTTACCGAAAGAGATGAGCTGTGGAAAACAAGCGCGCGGTTTTCGGTTGAATAGAGAACCATTTCCTCATCCTCACCGAGCATGAACGCGGCTACAAGCGGGCTCTTTGATGAGTATGCACCTGTAAGCCTCTTGCGGTTTGTCTTGGTCTCGTACCCTGAAAGCGCAACCTTAGCTACCTTGCCGTTTTCAAAGACGAAAATCATATTGCCCTTATACCCGCTCGGCTCGCAGATGTATACCGCCTGCTCACCCTCGTCCATCCCGAGCTTCGAGGGCAGGTAGTCGCCGAGCACACTCGCCTTTGTATCGTCAAAATCATTTATCTTAGCCTTGTATACCTGGCACTGATTTGTAAATATCAAAAGCTCGCCGTTGTTCTTTGCCTCAAAGCTCTGAGCAATATAATCGCCCTCTTTGAGCCTGTGCTCACTGCTCATGCGCAGTGACTGCGGCGTAATCTTTTTAAAGTAGCTATCATGCGTAAAGAAGATGTGCACCGGATAATCCGGGGTTTCGTCCTCCTCATCGGCGGCATCCGTCTGATAGTTGTAAACTATCTCGGTGCGGCGCGGGGTATCGTACTTTTTGATTATCTCCTCAAGGGTTTTGATTATGCGCTTTTTAATGCGCGTGCGTGAGGAGAGAAGGTCCTCCAAATCGTCAATCTCTTCCTGGAGTGAAGATACCTCTTCAACGCGCTTTAAGATGTATTCCTTGTTGATATTGCGAAGCTTAATCTCCGCGACATACTCCGCCTGAATTTCATCTATTCCGAAACCTATCATCAAATTCGGGATAACCTCAGACTCTTCGGCGGTTTCACGGATTATCTTTATCGCGCGGTCAATGTCCAGAAGTATTTTCTTAAGTCCTTTTAACTTATGGAGCTTTTCCTTCTTGCGCTCAATATCCGCATATACCTGACGCTTCACGCAGTCAGTGCGCCACGCAACCCATTCCTCAAGTAGCTCGCCCACGCCCAGAACGCGCGGATTACCGCCGATAAGGACGTTGAAGTTACAGGAAAAGCTATCCTGAAGGGTGGTAAGCTTAAAGAGCTTCTGCATGAGCTTTTCAGGCTCTACGCCACGCTTAAGGTCAATCGTCAGCTTAAGGCCGCTCTTATCCGATTCGTCACGTATATCCGAAATTTCGCGGATTTTTCCCGCCTTAATAAGCTCTGCAATTTTATCTATAATGACCTCAACCGCTGTGCTGTATGGTATTTCATATACCTCAATAAGGTTGTTTTTCTTGTCAAATCTCCACTTTGCGCGAAGCTTGAACGAGCCGCGACCGGTGCGGTAAATCTCCTCAAGCTCGTTGCGGTTATACAATAACTCGCCGCCGGTTGAAAAATCCGGCGCTTTGAGCGTGGAGAGCAGGTCATGCTCTGGGTTTTTAATGTACTCAATCGCGGTCTGGCACACCTCGGTAAGGTTAAAACCGCATATGTTTGATGCCATACCTACCGCGATACCCATGTTTGCCGAGACAAGCACATTCGGGAAGGTAGTCGGCAGAAGCGTTGGCTCCTGCAGGGTATTGTCATAGTTAGGTACAAAGTCCACGGTATCTGCAATGTCGCGGAAGAGCTCGTTGCATATCGGTGCAAGCTTTACCTCGGTATAACGCGCGGCGGCATACGCCGTGTCGCGCGAGTAGACCTTACCGAAGTTACCCTTTGAGTCCACCAGCGGATGCAAAAGCGCCTCATAACCCTTTGAAAGGCGCACCATGGTCTCATAAATCGCGGCATCGCCGTGCGGGTTTAACTTCATCGTCTGACCCACTACGTTTGCAGATTTGGTTCTCGCGCTGTTTAAAAGCCCCATGGTGTACATGGTATACAAAAGCTTTCTGTGCGACGGTTTAAAGCCGTCAATCTCAGGTATTGCGCGCGAAACGATTACGCTCATCGCGTACGGCATGTAGTTTGTTTCAAGCGTTTCGGTTATTATCTGCTCGGTGACAACCGCCTTAAGGCTGCTCGTGCTCTCCGATGACGCAGTATTTTTCACTTTTTGGTTTTCACTTTTCTTTGCCATAGTATCTTCAAACACTCCTTAGCTAACGTCAGCCGCGTCAAGGTATTTCCAACCGTTTTCCGCGATAAATTCCTTTCGACCTGCCAGGTTATCACCCAGAAGCAGGTCAAACATTGTTGC
The DNA here is from genome assembly GCA_045636205.1 of Eubacteriales bacterium. GTDB lineage: Bacteria > Bacillota > Clostridia > Oscillospirales > JAAYXM01 > JAZRUF01. Next base: position 18,597 of record JAZTXE010000115.1, on the reverse strand, counting down.
GGTCATCTCCTCAACGTCGTTTGGCATTACCTTGATAAGGCGGCGCGTTGCCGGGTTCATGGTGGTATCCCACATCATGTCAGAATCGTTTTCACCAAGTCCTTTGCTGCGCTGGATAGTGTACTTGGCGTTTCCCAAGCTTTCGATTATCTCGCTTTTCTCCTTCTCGGAATACGCGAAATACGGTTTTTCCTTATTTTTAACCGTTATCTCATAAAGCGGGGATTCAGCTATATACACATAACCCTCTCTTATAAGCGTGGGTGTCAGACGGTAAAGCATGGTCAGGATAAGAGTTCTTATCTGGAAACCGTCAACATCCGCGTCGGTACAGATTATAACGCGCTTCCAACGCAGTGCGCCCAAATCAAAGGCTGAAATATCCTTTGCAATCTTTCCGCTTACTTCGACACCGCAGCCGAGTACGCGCAGAAGGTCGGTTATAATATCACTTTTAAATATCTTGGAATACTCCGCCTTGAGGCAGTTGAGTATCTTACCGCGCACCGGCATTACCGCCTGGAACATAGCGTCACGCCCCTGCTTGCACGCGCCCGCCGCAGAGTCACCCTCCACGATATAGAGCTCGCGCTCTTCCACGTCGCGTGAACGGCAGTCGATAAACTTCTGCACGCGGTTTGTAACGTCCATGCTGCCCTGAAGCTTTTTCTTGATGTTAAGGCGCGTTTTCTCCGCGGTCTCACGGCTGCGCTTGTTTACAAGAACCTGGTCGCCTATACGCGCTGCCTCTTCCTGATTTTCGATAAAGTAAATCTCAAGCTGGGAGCGCAGAAACTCGGTCATTGCTTCCTGAACGAATTTATTGGTTATGGACTTTTTGGTCTGGTTTTCGTATGAAGTAATAGTGGAGAAATTGTTTGTAACTATAAGGAGGCTATCCTGCACGTCAGCAAATGTTATTTTGCTTTCGTTTTTCTGGTACTTGCCGCTCTGCTTTAAAAACGCATCTATCGCGGAGACAAACGCGCTTCGAACCGCTTTGTCGGGCGAGCCACCGTACTCAAGCCATGAGGAGTTGTGATAATGCTCTACTCTCGGCTCGGTGTTGGTAAAGAGGAAAGCACATGAGAGCTTGACCTTATATTCAGGCTTGTCCTCACGGTCCTTACCGCGTCGCTCAGCCTGCCAGAACTGCGGTTGGGTCAGGACCTCCTCACCTGCAAGCTCGGTTACATAGTCAGAAATTCCGTTTTCGTAATAAAACTCGGTGGTTTCAAATCTTCCGCCGTTTTGCTTGCGGAATATAAATTTAAGACCCGCGTTTACAACCGCCTGACGCTTTAAAATATCCGTAAAATACTCGGCGGGGATGTTAATGTCAGTAAATACCTCCAAGTCCGGGCGCCATTTAATGCGCGAGCCGGTCTTTTTCCTGTCCATAGGCTCGGTCTTGAGACCGCCTATATTCTCACCGCGTTCAAAATGCAGGGAGTATTTTTTCTCATCACGCCATACGGTGACGTCCATATATTCAGAAGAATACTGAGTTGCGCATGAACCCAGACCGTTTAAGCCGAGCGAATATTCATAGTTTACGCCCGCGTTGTTCTGGTACTTTCCGCCCGCGTACAGCTCGCAGAAAACCAGTTCCCAGTTATAACGCTCCTCTTTCGGGTTGTAATCAACCGGGCATCCGCGACCAAAATCCTCTACCTCGATGGAATGGTCCTCATAGAGAGTGACTATTATCTGGTCACCATGACCTTCGCGCGCTTCGTCTATGGAGTTTGAAATTATTTCAAAAGCCGAATGCTGGCAACCTTCGAGACCGTCCGAGCCGAAGATAACCGACGGGCGTTTTCTGACTCGGTCGGCACCCTTAAGGCTGGATATACTCTGATTGCCGTATTCCTTATTTTGCTGACTGTTCTTCATCTATACCCTCCTGAAGCTTTGCTTTTCTATATTTTATAAGCATGTGGTGCTTGGTTTATACTTGATGCAAAGGTTTCCCTTTTTTAGGGAGGCTTTTATGATTTTATAACATAAAATCTCATACGTATTTATTATAACATATTTTTCCCAAAATTCCAAGACGGATTATATTTTGGTATATAGGCTGTCATATTTGTCCAAGATAAGAATATATATTGAGTAAAACCGTTTAAAAAGAAAGGACGATTAAAATGGACAAAGCGGCAGTTTCAATGGAATTTGAAAGAAAACCAACCCTGAACGTACAAGTTTTTTTAAGGCGGCTTCGCACGGCTTTTACCAAAACCCGTGCAGAGCAGGAAGTGCCGATGAGCGCGGAAAAGCGCGCACTTATGCGTGAGCTTGACGAGACACTTCTGGCACTCCGCACGGCGCGTCAGAATTTTGAGATGGCAAGCTCGCCGGATATAATAGAGGCCGCGATATATGAAATCAAATCCGCCGAGTCAAGGTACGGCTTTCTGCTGCGCCGCGCAAAGCAGCTTGAGCTTACAAGCACTATGAACGTCCGGCGGTAGGAAGCGAGGTTTTTTAAATGTCGTGGTACGCCATCGCAGCTATATTGGTTACACTTTTACTTTTAAAACCCATGCGTCCGCTTCTTAAATCTCTAATTCGCTCAGCGCTTGCGCTGCCTGCAATTTTCATCTTTAATTTTATTGCGGGAAATTTCGGATTTTCCTTGGGGGTAAACGTCCTAAATGCCGTACTGATAGGCTTTTTGGGCATACCCGGTGCACTCTCCGCGGTTGCGCTCGGTATACTTTTTTAGGTATCCTCCTTGCATTTACCATCCGGCTGTTGTATACTTTATTAAATTACAAAAGTTAGGATGAATGAAAATGGAGATATTTAGCGGTCGCCCTGAGGATGTATCCGAACGCCAGCCGCGTGAGATACGCGCCTACGATTTTTTGGACAGTCTTGGGGTCGAGTACACACGTGTTGACCACGAGCCTGCAAACGATATGGAAAGCTGCCTTGCGATTGACAAGGCACTTGAGGTTTTAATTTGCAAGAATTTGTTTCTGTGTAACCGTCAGAAGACGAATTTTTATCTTCTGCTGATGCCGGGCGACAAACCTTTTAAAACCAAGGATTTATCCGCCCAGCTCGGCATTGCGCGTCTGAGCTTTGCTGATGAGGCGACTATGCTTGAGCTTCTGGATTTAGAGCCGGGCAGCGTGAGCGTTCTGGGACTTATAAATGACAAGGACAAGCGCGTACGGCTTGTAATTGACCGCGACGTGCTCGACGGTGAATTCATCGGCTGCCATCCGTGCCGCAACACGAGCAGTATAAAACTAAGTATACACGACCTTACAGAAAAAATTCTTCCCGCGCTCGAACATGAGCCTACTGTAGTAACACTGTAAAAAAAGAACCGCTTCGAAAAATCGAAGCGGTCCTTTTTTAGCTTTAAGTATTAGCAGTGGTGGTGGCGATGGTCGTCATCATTACCGCAGCAGTTGCAGATAAAGAGGATTACTGCAATGATTATGATCCACGAGCACCAATTATTTCCTCCGAAGTTGTTGTTTTGATTGTACATGAAAGGGAAACCTCCTTAAAAGTAATCTCAATTTCATTGTATTCAAAACCACAAAAAACGGTTACACTATTTTTCATACTTTGTGCTCCATCCATTTGCTGCCGCGAAATCTCAGCCAAGTCAGGACAAGGCGCACAGCCTGGTCCACCTCAACACCTATCCATGCACCGAGAAGTCCGAGTCCCAGCGGATAGCTGAGCGCCCAGCCGATAAACGGGCGAATAAGGGTTATACTAATCATTGAAACAAGCGCGGTAAAGCGGGTGTCACCCGACCCGCGCAGACATCCGAACAAAATAACCTGCGGTATTTGGCACGTGACTATTATAACTATCATGGTAATAAGCATTTCGCGGTGCATCAAAAGCGCGGGGTCATTTGTAAATAGCATGAATATATATTTCCCGCCGATAAGGAAAATTACTGCGAGAAGGGCGGCAATCACAAGACCTATGCATATGCACACATTGCCGTACATCCTGGCAAGGTCGCGCCGTTTCTGCCCTAAGCTGCGCCCTACAAGCGCGACGGATGCACTGCTCAGTCCGTCACCAACTGAGAAGGACAGGCTCAATATATTCATGCCCACCAGATGCGCGGCAAGGTCGGTAGTGCCAAGCTTTGCAACCACGATTGAGTAGGTAAAAAAACCGACTCTTACAAACAGCTGCTCTACAAGCGCGCTTGAACCTACGTTTATTATTGACTTTATATTCTGCCTGTCAAACCGTATACCGGGATAGCTCGGAAGCGAGAGAAAACCGTTTTTCTTCATTACCGATGCTATGCTCATACCACATCCTGCAACCGAACCTATGACTGTTGCAATCGCAGCTCCGCGCACCCCCAGTGCGGGGAAGCCGAAGTTTCCGCCTATGAGCAGGTAGTTTAATACAACATTCACCACGTTTGAGACTATATTGGTCTTCATGGTTATTTTGGTATTGCCCGCACCGCGTTGAGCCGCGTTTATAACAAGCGTTATAACGTTAAAGACAAGTCCGCCGATAATAATGCGAAAATACGTCGCCGCCTGCGGCACGATTTCCGGCTCACCTCCTGCAAATACCATTATCGGCTCTGCAAAGGTTACCGCGAGCGTGCTTATTATGACCACAAAACCCAGTGCTATAACAAGTGCCTGAACCATGACGCGGTTGGCGCTCTCCCGGTTCTGCTCGCCGCGACGACGCGCGACTATTGCACTGAGCGCTACACAAAGTGCCATAAATACTGCAAGGCAAATGAATTTCGGCTGATTGGTAAGACCCACCGCGGCTATTGCGCCGGAGCCGAGCTTTCCGACCATGATAGTGTCCACCACGCCGACCAAAGCGACGAGAAACGACTCAAGCATGGACGGCCATGCTATTTTAAGCGTATTGGAAATCGCTTGCCGCTCGCTTGGGAGCTCGCCCTCCGGTGGCATTTTACCTATCATTTTGCTTACTGCAAAAAACTTCAAGTTCTCATCCCCTTCATGATTATTTTAAGTATAGCACTTTTTACTTTGCCTTACAACAAAGTAACGTAATAATTTGCTTTTGTAAAAAATCTATGGTATGATAATTAACAAAAAAATGAGGTAAAACGATGTATTTTGAAGAATTTAAGTTAGGTTCAAAATTCCGTATTGAACCGGCTGTCATAGATAAAGATGAAATGATTTCCTTTGCCAAAAGATATGACCCTATACCCTTGCATACAGATGAGAAATACGCAAAATCCACTATTTTCGGAGCGCTGATTGCACCGGGCGTGATGTCCTTCATGGCGGTATGGGCAAAATATCTGGAAACTGATTTGGCGGGCGATGAACTTATTGCGGGAAAGTCTACCAAAATTGAATGGCATAAACCGGTATTTGCAGGCGATATACTCTCCGGCACCTGCACGGTATCAAATCTTACAAAGCGCAACGAAAAAAACGGCATCGTCGAGCTTTCCTTTGAGGTATTAAATCAAATGGGCGAGTGTGTTCTGACCAATGTAACCGAAATGATTGTAAAATCCAAAACAGAATCATGATAAAAACCCGGCTCCCATCTGAGAGCCGGGTTAAGTATAATTTACTGAAAAAACCACTTTAATCGCAATGCGATTTCGTATGCCTTTTATCTGAGCCGCTTCCTGCGTCATAGCATGTTAGCACGGTACTCTGCCGCCGCCGGGAAAGCATTTCGGAGACATACTTACAAAAAGGAGGATAAAATGAAAAGAGACTTTTTCTGTGTGTTATGAATATATTATATACTATATATTGTGTATATGTAGTTAAAGCTTGGTGACAAAAAAGTTTCAATTTAATTACAAAAACAGCCCTTCATACGAAGGGCTGTTAATTTTTAACTTATTCTCTTGTGCGCGTAACGGATGCGATTGCATCTTCTGCGTCGCTTTCTGATACCGCGCCGCGCTCGATTAAGCTTTCAAGAAGCGTTTTATCCGAATTTTTCATATTTGTTATGAGCGCATAGTATGAGAGGTATACCATATGGTCGCGCGTAAACGGTGTTGAGGAAATGAATCGGCACTCCGCCTCGCTTATAACACCGTATTCGACCGCCGCCTGCATGGATGAGTCCCAACTGAAATCACCCTTTGCATCGTCATAGCCGAGTGCACGCAGCAGAAACGTCATATAATGGTCAACCGTGGTCGGGCTTGATGCACCAAACGTGGTTTTCGACGTACCGTTTGCATACCCTTTTTTAAATGCATATGCGACTACATTGTCTGCCCACGAATCCACATCCGTAAAATGGTGCGTAAGACCGCCGCGATTTGCCTGGCTCTCCTCTGCCAGAAGTCGCACAAGCATGGTTATCGCCTCGGCGCGGGTAGCGCCTCGGTATAGCTCGAAACCGTTTGCCGCACCTCGGACAAGACCCATTGTCTTAAGAGCTTTTGCAAGCTCGGTATACCGCGGGGTGCGCACATAGCTTAAAATTTTATAATTGCCGCTTACACCGACCTTGGAATCCGCGGTAAAATGTATGCCCGAGCCATTATTTTCGGTAAAGAAATAACTGTTATTTACCGCAACCGGCGCTCCAGCCGCATACTCATATCCCGCGGTTATGTCGACAACCGGGTTTCCGTAGATAACACCGCGACCGGAGAAGATTGTAACCTTTGTTCCCGCATCGCCGCAGATAACCTGACCCGGTTTCATGCTCACAGTTTCAAGGCTTGGCGCACTGTACCAAAACTTGCCGCGCGCCTGAAGCTCTTCGAGTGCAACGTCCACTGCAGCATCAGATATACCCTCATCGCTTATCGCGGCACTTGCATTTCTGAAAATTTCCGTTGCACGCTCCTCGGGAAAGCTGAGCTTTTGGCTTACTTTCGCGGCAACCCGGTCGAGCATTTCATCTGTAAATGTATCTTCAAGATAACTGAGCGATATAACCGGGTCCGCCGGGTCGCCACCCTGCGCGGTCGCCCAACACATGACGAGCACGGCAAATGACGCGCACATCGCTATAATTCTCTTGTATGTCATTGCCGCTCTCACCTCGCGTTTTATCTATTCGGTAATTCTGTAGCAGAGAGTCATAAGGCTGTCTGCAAAATGCACATCCTCAACGGTTATATCCGGGTTCTTAAGCTGCAGGTCAATGTTTGTAAAATTCCAAATCCCGCGCACACCCATGTTTACAAGCCGTTCCGCCATCTGGGGTGCCGGACGTTTGGGAAGTGTAAGTACCGCAACCTCTACCGGATTCTTTTCGGTGAATGCTTTAAGCTCATCTACATGATATATGGGAACACCGTTTACGCTTGTACCTATAAGGTCGGGGTTTGTGTCAAACGCGGCAAGCATTGTAAATCCGCACTTTAGGAAATCAAAGTTATTTAAAAGCGCGTGACCGATATTACCCACACCTATTATAATCGCCTTGTGCATACGGTCAATACCTATTATGGATGCTATTTCGGTACAGAGTGTCTGGACATTGTACCCATACCCCTGCTGACCAAATCCACCAAAGCAATTAAAGTCCTGCCGCACCTGTGATGCGGTAAGACCCATGCTCTCGGCAAGAGCTCTTGAGGATATGCGCGTAACACCGTTTTTATGCAGTTCGTGCAAGTATCTGTAATACTTGGGCATTCTGCGGATAACTGCCATGGAAACATTTTCTCTTTGCATGGCTTTTCCTTCCTTAATTAAATTTTAAAAGGTTCTGTATTAAAGGTTTTCCATTACGTAGTCTGCAAACTCTGCGCAGGTTGCGCCGTCGCTTCTTCCGGTTACGACAAGCTTCTTCTCGGTATACATGCACTTATCAAGTGCCTTTTCAAGGCGAGCTGCCTTGTCCACCTGACCGATGTGCTCAAGAAGCATTACTGCTGCGCGAAGAACACTACACGGGTCTGCGTACTTATCACGACCTTCTGCCACCATTCGCGGAGCAGAGCCGTGAATAGCCTCAAACATAGCATAGCGCTTACCGATGTTTGCACTGCCCGCAGTACCTACACCGCCCTGGAATTCAGCCGCCTCGTCGGTCAAAATATCGCCATAGAGGTTCGGTAAAACCATTACCTGGAAATCCTTGCGGCGCTTCTCGTCAACCAGCTTTGCGGTCATAATGTCGATATACCAGTCGTCAAAGGAAATGTTCGGGTAATTCTTTGCAACATCCTTGCAGATGTTGAGAAACTTACCGTCGGTTGTCTTTATAACGTTAGCTTTTGTTACCGCAGTAACGCGGGACTTGCCACAGCGGTTTGCATAGTCAAATGCAAGCTCTGCAATACGGCGGCTGCCCTGAGTTGTGGCTATGGTAAAGTCAATCGCGAGGTCCTCGGTTACATTGATTCCCATGCTGCCTACAGCATAGCCGCCCTCGGTATTCTCACGGAAGAACATCCAGTCAATACCCTGGTCGGGAACCTTTACCGGACGCATATTTGCAAACAGGTCAAGCGCCTTTCTCATAGCTACGTTTGCGCTTTCGATATTAGGCCACGGATCACCTGCACGCGGAGTTGTGGTCGGTCCCTTGAGGATTACATGGCAAGCCTTGAGCTCTTCAAGGACATCGTCGGGAATAGCTTTGCCTGCCGCAGCGCGGTTTTCAATTGTAAGACCGTCAATAACCTTAAACTCAACCTTACCCGCCGCTACTTCATCTTCAAGCAGGTGCTCAAGCACGCGCTGACCTTGGGCTGTGATAGCCGGGCCGATACCGTCACCACCGCAAACGCCGATTATCAGCTTATCAAGCTTTGAGTAATCCACAAAATCCTGCTCCTGCTTCATCGCCTCGACGCGTGCAAGCTGAAGCTCGATTATTTTTTCAAATGCTTTTCTCGTGTTCTCTGTCATATAAAATCTCCATTCCGCCGCAGCGCGGCTTATTATAATATATGTAAATAAAAATTTATCCGATTATATTTTATCTTTTTTTCGCTTGTTTGTCAATCGACTCACCGTGTCTTACATATATTTTGGAATATATGCAAAGTTTTTAAGAAAATTACAATCTGTATACATTTTGTTAAAACAAGTGTCAAGTGACAAAAGTCACAAAATTACGTCCACATCAATTGCCATTTTCTTCCATTTTCATCTATTAAAAATCTACATGGAATTTTAAAAAAAGACGTATTTTACGTCCTTTTTTGGTACAACACCCCGGTGCTTGTACTATTTTGTTTTTTTCAAAAAAGGTAAAATGCGGTTTACGTAATATTGTGTAATAATTTCTACTACAAATAGTTATCCACATTATCCACAAGGTTTTCCACAGCATTCAAAGTCTTGCAGTGCAAAGCTTATTTTAAAAATTGGATATTTTTACCAACTCCGCAAAATGGATTTTCACACTTTTGCAATATAGGTTTTTCGGTTTACATAACAACTGTTTTTATTATTCTTATGCCGTGGGAAAAGTTTATGACTTTTTACGAAATCACAATGTCGTCAATAGGCATGGTCGCATACGCGTTTAAATCCGTACCTGCCACGTTATTTTGCTTGAATTCGTAGTAACCTTGGCAGGCAATCATCGCCGCATTGTCACCACACAGCTTAAGCGGCGGCAAGAATAGCTCTACACCATTTTGGCGCGCGGCACTCTCAAGCGCACTGCGTAAAAATGAATTTGCCGCGACTCCTCCCGCGACCGCTATTCTCTTTCTGGAGCAAATTTCAGCCGCCTTAAATACGCGCGGAACAATTGCATCGGTTATCGCTTGGGTAAATGACGCAGCCAGAGACGCGCGGTCAAGCTCTTCACCCTTCTGCTCGGAATTGTGCACCAAATTTATAACCGCGGTTTTAAGCCCGGAAAATGACATATCAAGCTCTGCACCGCTTATATTCGCACGCGGCAGCTTATACTTCTGCGCGTCCCCGTCCTTTGCAAGCGCATCAAGCTGCGCTCCGCCCGGGTATGGAAGTCCCATAACGCGCGCGCATTTGTCAAACGCTTCACCCGCAGCATCGTCGCGCGTGCTGCCCAAAATTTCAAATTCCGTATATCCCTTGACATCGACAATAAGCGTGTGTCCACCGGATGCAACAAGGCATATAAACGGCGGTTTAAGTTCGGGGAATGCAATATAATTTGCAGCTATATGCCCGCGGATATGGTGCACGGGAATAAGAGGAATATTAAGCCCGAAAGCTGCGGCTTTTGCAAATCCAACACCGACAAGCAGCGCACCGATAAGTCCGGGCGCATATGTAACCGCTACCGCGTCAAGCTCCTCTTTTTTTATTTTAGCCTCGCTCAGAGCGCGCTCGGCGAGCTGGGAAATGCTTTCCACATGCTTGCGCGATGCAATCTCCGGCACAACGCCGCCGTATATTGCGTGCGTATCCACCTGAGAGAGGACAACACTTGAAAGTATCTCACGTCCGTCACGGCTTACCGCCGCGGCGGTTTCATCGCATGAACTTTCTATTCCTAAAATCAACATATTTTCACCTCATTTGGCTTACCTTCACATAAAAGGAAAAACTAATCATAAAACCTGAGCGTCATAAGAAGCGCGTCCTCGCTCGGGTTTCTGTAATATCCCGCGCGCACACCCTCAAGCTTAAAACCGAAGCTCTCATAGAGTGCTATCGCAGACGCATTTGAACGGCGCACCTCAAGGGTTATAAAGGAAAGTTTTCGCTCCTTGGCTGCGTCAACAAGCCGCCCTACCAGTGCGCGGCCTATACCGCGCCGTCTTTCGGCCGCGGTAACCGCCACATTTGTTATATATCCCTCATCGAGTATCATCTGAACACCTGCATAGCCTACGACGCTTCCTTGGATTTCTGCAACGTACATGTCGCAAAATTCATTGTCAAGCTCTTCGAGTATCATGTTCTCGCTCCACGCATCAGTAAAGCATTCCCGTTCGAGCGCGGCAACTGCAGCTACGTCACCGTACTTCATAAGACGCAGAGTGACATCACTTTTTGGCATCATACCAATTCTCCCCCACTGCAGCTTCGGCGACAAGCGGCACACCGAGCTTGTACGCATTTTCCATCTCATGCGTGAGGATTTGGCATACCTGCTCCGCCTCATCGCGCGGTGCTTCGACTATCAGTTCGTCATGCACCTGGAGTACTAACCGTGCGCGAAGTCCGCGGCGCAAAAGCTCATCATACACGCGAATCATTGCGACCTTTATAATATCCGCGGCGGTGCCCTGAATAGGCGCATTGAGCGCGACTCGTTCACCGAACGAGCGTATATTGAAGTTCTTTGCCTTGAGCTCAGGGATATTTCTTCTGCGCCCCATAAGAGTAGTTACGTATCCGTCGCGGTGCGCGCGCTCGACAACGTCCTTCATATACATGCGTACTCCCGCATAATTCTCCAGATAGTTTTCTATATATTCCTTGGCCTGATAGCGAGTAACACCTATATCCTCGGCAAGCGAAAACTCGCTTATCCCGTAAACTATTCCGAAATTGACCGCTTTAGCTGCACGGCGCATCTCAGCCGTCACTTCATCTGCTGATACTCCGAACACCTGCGCGGCGGTCGCGGTATGGATGTCCATATTGCCAATAAATGCCTGCTGCATGGTGCGGTCATCCGCGATATGCGCTAAAATCCGAAGCTCAATCTGCGAATAGTCAGCATCCACAAATACCCAATCCTTATCGCGCGGGACAAACATCTTCCTGACCTCGCCGCCAAGCTCGGTACGCACCGGAATATTCTGCAGATTCGGGTCAGTTGAGCTTATGCGGCCGGTCGCGGTTATCATCTGGTTAAAGCTTGAGTGTATTCTACCATCCTTTTTGGATATAACGCGCACCAGACCGTCCGTGTACGTGCTCTTTAGCTTTGAATATTGGCGGTACTCTATAACCGCAGGTATAATCTCATGCTTGTCCTTTAACTTTTCGAGCACGTCTATATCCGTGGAATAACCGGTCTTGGTCTTTTTAACCGGCGGAAGTCCGAGCTCATCAAAGAGCACATTTCCAAGCTGCTTTGTCGAGAGTATGTTAAACTCGCTCCCGGCAAGCGCATAGATTTTCTCCTCAAGCTCTGCCATGCGTGTGGCAAGGCAGGCTCCGAAATCGTCAAGCGCATTTTTATCCACGAGCATACCCTGATACTGCATATCCGCAAGCACACGGCAGAGCGGAAGCTCGACCTCGCAGTAGAGTTTTTTCATGCCCTGCTTTTCTAAAATTTCTTCCATCTCGCCCTTCATGCAGTAGACTGCGCGCGCACAAGCGGCAAGCGCGCTCTCCGCCTCCTCGCAACCTGTCAGGGCTGAGAAAACATCGTCATCGGAAAATTGTTCATCATCCGCAACCGGAAGGTATGGCACAAACCTTGCCGCGCATGACGGGAGAGTGAAATCCCGCTCAGTCGGGTCAATTACATATGCACCGAGTGCCGTGTCAAACACAAAGCCCCCAAACTCGCTCCCCTGATTTAAAAGCCTGACCATAAGGGGCTTTACATCATGGCAAATCTTGGGCGTATTTTCAGAAAGAAGTTTTTCAAGAAAATGCGAAAATGCGCTCTCGTCATGCTCTGAGCGCAAAACTACCGCGCATTCCTCCCCGAAGCAGACGGAAATTCCGCTAAGCTCAGGTGATGCACATACAGCAACGAGCTCACCTTTGCCCAGGCGGTCTGTTAGCTCAGTGAGTTTATCCGCACTGTCAATTTTTAAAACATCAAACTTTCCCACACTTTTTTTAATCGCGCCCTTCTCAGCGCTCTTGGGCGCCAGGCCGAGCTTTGCAAGAAAGCTTTTAAATTCAAGGCGCGTCAAAAGCTCTGCGAGCTTATCTTCATCACGCGCTTTTGGCACGGATTTCTCCGGCGAAAATTCAATCGGTGCATCAAGCTCAATGGTGCCAAGCGCCTTTGATAAAAATGCGCTCTCTTTTCCTTCGCTGAGTTTTTTTCTGACCGAGTCACGTATATCAAGCTCTTCTAACTTCTCGTAAATATACTCTATACTTCCAAAGCGCCCGACCAAATCAAGCGCAGTCTTTTCGCCTATCCCCGCAACTCCGGGAATATTGTCGGACGAGTCGCCCATAAGCGCCTTTAAATCTATCATGCGCTCGGGTTCGAGCTTGTACTTTTCAAAAAGCTCTTCGCGCCCGTAACGTATTGTCTCGGTACGCCCGGCGCGGGTGGATACCAAAAGCACCTGAGTTCCCTGATTTGCAATAAGCTGGAAGCTGTCACGGTCGCCCGTGACAATCGCGCAAACATCGCCGCTTGCCGCACACTTTGCGCTCACGGTTCCTATAAGGTCATCCGCCTCATGCCCCTCGCATTCAAGGCGCATAATACCCATAGCGTCAAGCACCTGCTTTAAAGGCTCCATCTGCTCGGCAAGCTCGTCGGGCATTCCCTTGCGCTGCGCCTTGTAACCCTCATACATCTTATGCCTGAACGTGGGTGCGCGAAGGTCAAATGCCACGCATACACCATCGGGCTTTTCATCGTCCAAGAGCTTGAATAAAATTGACAAAAATCCGTAAATCGCGTTGGTGTGCAGTCCCTCGCGGTTATTAAGCGGGCGCACACCGTAAAAGGCGCGGTTTACTATGCTGTTGCCGTCAATTACCATTACTTTCATATAAGTTTCACCGGCTTTCACAGGAGATAATTACTTTCCCCGGAATATGGAATTCCCCCGGACTTCGGTTCTATCCGAAATCCGGGGTTATAATTTTCAAAAAAGATTTACGCCCTTCTCCATTTTACACCTTGCGGCGTGTCCTCAAGGATGATTCCGCGTGCTGCCAAATCATCACGAATTCTGTCAGCCTCGGCAAAATTGCGTTCCTTACGCGCCGCCTGACGCTGGTCAATAAGCTGCTGGATTTCCGCGTCCAAATCCGCTCCGTCATCCTTTCCCATGAGGCCGAGAACGTCGGAGAGCTCGTCAAAGCGCTTTAAGCACTCGCCGGCAAACGCGCATGTGGGTGCATCGGCAGTAAGCGTGTTAATCTCACGCACAAGCTCAAATATAGCTGCGATTGCATCCGCGGTGTTTAAATCGTCATCCATCGCTTTTGAGAATTTATCGCGGTATACGTCCAAACCGCCAAGTGCTTTTGCTTCCGCATCGGTCATATCACCCGCTGCGCCGTTTGCGGACAAGAACTTCATATTCTCACGCGCGGTGTTAAGGCGCGCAAGTGCCGCCTGAGCCTGCTCAAGTGATTCCTTAGAGTAGTTTATCGGGCTGCGGTAATGCGCGGAGAGCATGAAGAAGCGAATCGCCTGGTATCCGAACACTTCGGCTGCGTCACGCACGGTAAAGAAATTGCCCGCAGACTTACTCATCTTATGGTTATCAATATTTAAAAACGCATTGTGTAGCCAGTAATTTGCAAATGTGCATCCGTTTGCGCACTCAGATTGCGCGATTTCGTTTTCGTGGTGCGGGAAGGTTAAATCCACGCCGCCGGAGTGAATGTCAATAGTCTTTCCAAGATAGCGGTTAGCCATTGCACTGCACTCGATATGCCAGCCAGGACGTCCCTGACCCCACGGTGAATCCCATGCAGGCTCACCGGGTTTTGCAGCTTTCCACAGCGCAAAGTCGATAGCGTCTTCCTTGCGCTCGTCGACGCCTATACGCGCGCCGGCTTCCAAATCCTCAAGCGGTTGCTTGGAGAGCTTGCCGTACTCGTTAAACTTGCGTGCGCGGAAGTAAACATCGCCGTCTACTGCATATGCATAACCCTTGTCAATAAGAGTGGTTACAATCTCAATTATCGCATCGATATTATCCGTAGCGCGCGGATGAACCGTGGCTTCGCGAATTCCGAGGCCCTGCGCATCGGTATAGTATTCCTTTATATAGCGCTCTGCTACTTGGTCAAAGGTGGTACCCTCTTCGTTTGCCTTCTTTATTACCTTATCGTCTATATCCGTGAAGTTCTGAACAAACTTGACTTTATAACCTTTATACTCTAAGTATCTGCGCAATACGTCAAAGGTTATGAACGGGCGCGCGTTTCCGATATGGAAATAGTTATAAACCGTAGGTCCGCACGAGTACATCAAAACCTCGCCCGGAGTTATGGGCACAAATTCTTCCTTTGTGCGCGTCATCGAATTAAAAAGCTTCATTCTGTCTTGTCCCCTTTTAATTTTAATAATTTACCAAATCCTCTGAAATATTCAATTCCCGAAATAATGGTTATAAGAACTATTAACCATACAACCACTACGCCTAAACTTATTCCAAAAAGCTCAAGCGCTGCAATGGGTGTAAGGAGGATTGAGCATCCGACTATCTGAACCACGGTCTTTACCTTGCCCCACATCTGCGCGGCTATAACAACGCCCTCGCCCATAGCCACAATACGCAGGGAGGTAACCGCAAATTCGCGAGTTAAAATAATCATTGCGGCAACCGCGCCCATGATACCGTTCTGCACGAAAACAAGCATTGCGGCAGTGATGAGAAGTTTATCGGCAAGCGGATCTAAAAACTTACCCAGTGTTGTAACCTGATTATACTTGCGCGCTATGTATCCGTCCACTCCGTCGGTTATACTTGCAAGGATGAAAAGTGCAAGCGCAATCATGTTTGCAAACGGTGCTGAGATAAGCGCCGCCGCCATAAAAACCGGAATGAGCAGAATTCTAACTATCGTAATAATATTAGCTGTTGTCATCTGAATCCTCCTATTTTGGCCCTACTTTTCAAAGCCTGTAAATTCGCCTATGGGATCGCCGTCTAAATCCTCGTCTATGCGTACACGCACAAACGCGCCGGGTGCCGGCTTTTTCTTATCCTGACATGTAAAGAACACCTTGCCGTCAACCTCGGGAGAGTCTGCAAACGTGCGTCCGAAAAACGCTTCGCTGTATCTGTCATACCCCTCGCAGAGAACGCATATCTCCTTGCCGACAAGGGTCTCGTTGTAGTCTGCCATTATCTGCGCCTGCAAATCGGCTATTATCTCACAGCGGCGTGACTTGGTCTCCTCATCAATCTGGTCGGGCATTTCTGCTGCAAGGCTTCCCGGCTCGGGTGAATACGGGAATACCCCCGCACGCTCAATCCTATGCTTGCGCAAGAAATTGCACAGCTCGGTAAATTCTTCATCGGTTTCACCCGGAAGTCCGGCAATCAGGCTGGTACGCAGCACAAGTCCGGGTATCTCACGGCGGAGCTTGGTAAAGAGCGTATCCAGGTACGCACTGTCCCCGCGGCGGTTCATCGCCTTTAATATTCGGTCGTTTACGTGCTGGATGGGAAGGTCTAAGTACTTGACTATCTTTTCCTCTTCCGCAATGGTTTTTATAAGCTCGTCATTTATCTCATCCGGATACATGTAGTGAACCCTTATCCATTTGATACCTTCGACCCGGCAAAGCTCCCTCAGAAGCTCGGAGAGCTTGAGCTCGCCGTACAGGTCTGTGCCGTAGCGGGTGGTATCCTGCGCGACCAGGATAAGCTCTTTTACGCCTTCCTGCGCGAGCGCTTCCGCTTCACTTAACACGTCCTCAATCGGTCGGCTGCGGAATTTACCGCGCAACGTCGGGATAACGCAGTATGCGCAGCGGTTATCGCACCCTTCCGCGATTTTTAAAAACGCGGTGTGTTGCGGTGTGGTAAGCATGCGTGACTGCTCGCAAATCGGGGCATTTATATCCCCAAAGCGCGCGGGTCTTTGACCGTTTAACGTTTCCTCGCAAACCTCGGCGATTTCCGAGAAGCTACCGCAACCTACAAGCGCGTCAATCTCCGGAAACTCGTTAAAAAGCTCCTCTTTTTCGCGCTCGGCAAGACAGCCTGCGACTATAAGCTTACCTATTTTGCCCTCGTCCTTGAGCAAGGCTATTTCTCTAAAATACTCCGCCGCCTCTTCCTTTGCCGACTGCAAAAATCCGCAAGTGTTTACAACCACTGCGGCTGTATTTTCTATCTCACCGGTTACCTGATACCCCGCCGCGTCGAGGCGGGCAAGCATTTCCTCGCTGTCAACCAAGTTTTTGGCACAGCCGAGTGAGATAAAACCAACCTTTTGTGACATCAGTATGTATCCTCCATCTCAATTTCAAGCTGACTGAATGCCGCACGGATATCCGAAAAGGAGTGTCCGCGTCTTTGCAGTGCCGCAGTCAGCCTGCGCATATCATCAGGGGAAGGCTCACTCCCCTTAAGTTTTTTACGTAAAAAATCCAAAATTTCCTCTGTCATATCCGCGCGCTCGGAAAGGATTTCCTTGCACATATCATCGGATATACCGCGGCGCATAAGCTCCTGACGTATTCTTATATCACCAAAGCCCTTGGAACGATAATGCTTTAATAGCATCACGGCATATGCCGCATCGTCTATCGCGCCCACGTCCTGCGCCCACTGCACCGCCTCTTCGGCATCGGACTCGCCTATACCCTTGTCCTTTAACTTTCGCATGAGCTCTGCTGAGGACATATTTCTGCGCCCGAGTGCCCTTGCGGCGGTCTCACGCGCCTTTCCGCGCCGTGAATCCTCATTAAGCTCGGGCAAAACTTTTTCGTCAATCTCACAGCCGGGCTTTAAATTGAGAGCCTTTGCCCTGAGCATATCCACCTTACAGTATGAGCGGTCCTCAAAATACACCATTACACGGCTTTGGTCCGTGCGGCAGGGTGAAATTTTAGTTATTTTCATCTTTAGCCTTCAAAATCGCTCGCGTCAACCACTACACCCTTGCCGGCTGGAGTGATTTTCTTGCTGCTCTTTTTATCGTCTTCCTCAACAGAAACGTCGCTTGCTTCTACCGGGATACGTCCTGCAGCTTCTGCGGCTGCGCGCGCCTGACCGGTCATAAGCTTATACGCATTTGCGCGAATATCCGCTTCAAGCTTTGCGGCGACATCCGCATTATTTTTAAGATAAATTTTTGCATTGTCACGCCCCTGGGCAATTCGGGTCTCACCCATGGAGTACCACGCGCCCGCCTTCTGCATAAGGTCAAGCTTTACCGCAAGGTCAACAAGCTCACCGTGCTTGGAGATACCCTCGCCGTACATAATATCGAATTCGCCCTCGCGGAACGGAGGTGCAACCTTATTTTTGACAACCTTTGCGCGTGTACGGTTTCCTATCATCTCGGTTCCGTTTTTGAGAGTTTCAGCACGGCGCACTTCAATTCGCACGCTTGAGTAGAACTTAAGCGCACGTCCGCCGGGTGTTACTTCGGGGTTGCCGTACATAACGCCGACCTTTTCACGCAGCTGGTTTATGAATATGGCCACGCAGTTACTCTTTGCAATCGCACCCGCGAGTTTACGCAGTGCCTGAGACATAAGGCGTGCCTGCAGACCTACAAACGCATCACCCATATCACCCTCAATTTCCATACGCGGAACCAGCGCTGCAACCGAGTCAACTACGATTATGTCAATAGCATTTGAGCGGACGAGCGCCTCGGCAATTTCAAGTGCCTGCTCACCGGTATCCGGCTGAGCTACGAGAAGACTGTCAATATCTACGCCGAGAGCGCGGGCATACACCGGGTCAAGCGCGTGCTCAACGTCTATAAATGCGGCCTCACCGCCCATTTTCTGGGCTTCGGCTACCGCATGCAGTGATACGGTGGTTTTACCTGAGGATTCAGGTCCGTAGATTTCTAT
>JAZTXE010000114.1:0-8894 GCA_045636205.1 Eubacteriales bacterium | reverse complement strand
AAGCGCGGTGCGTATAAGCGATTTATCCAGCTCTGGAAACGTCCGGCGCAGTATAAGCTGCTTTGAGCCTCGATATTCAAGCGCGAACAAAAACGCGTCTATTATCTGTCCAAAGCTCTTTCCGCCACCCGCCGCACCGCCGAATAATACCTCGTCAGCAGATGCAGTAAGAAAATCATATTGACGTGGGCTAACTTTCCACTTTACGGACACCGTCTGCACCCTCTATTTCAATCGAAATTTTCATACCTTCCGCTTCCTCGGCAGTTGTCAACGGTTGCGCCGCTTTACCGTACACTCGCTCAACAATCTTATTTGCACAATCCAACCGAAGTTGCAGAGGATTTTTTTCGTTATTCATCGTATCTATCAGAAGCTGTGCAGCCTCCGGCGTCGCATCAATAAACATCCGCTTAACATCCTCCGGCATCTTCTTGCGTCCACCGCCTTTATTCCCGACAGTAAACTGACCTTTGGAATTTCTTTCTGTGCCTGTTCCCATTACCGCACTCACTCCCTTTCTGTTTCCGTTTTCATACCGTTTTACGGTTTTCTACCCGCCGCCTCATCCGCTGTCTGTTCTGTACAGCACCAAACAATTTCAACTATCTATACGCTACCATATTTTTCGAAAAAAATTCCACCAAACGGTGGAGACATCAAAATATTTTTTATAAAAAAAGAAACCGCCAGTTTGACGGTCTCCCCTTCATTCATTCCTTCCTACCAAATAGTCCACAGATACTTCAAAGTAATCTGCAAGTGCTATTAACGCTGACAATTTCGGTTCTCTCTCTCCACGTTCATACCTACGGACGGCATCTGAGTTTAATCCGCACAGCTCTGACAGCACTATTCTGCTTATTCTTTTTTTCTCTCTCAACCTCTGCAACCGTCGTCTAAACTCTTCTTCGCCCATCGGCATCGTTACACCTCTTTTACTTTATGTTTTGCCGCCTTTTTCCTTGCCTCGTTCCGCGCCACACGCTCACGGTTTAATATTCTCGCGCACTCGGTACAGTATTTTCTGTTTTTTGTTTTCCCTGTAATCGCTACACCGCATCTTTGGCAGATCAGGTGGTATTCCTTTTGTACACCTCTGCAATCCTCACAAGAAGTCCAACGCTCGTATTTCTGCCGGTCTTTCTGCCATTTGACTTCAAACTTTTTCCCGCACTTTCTACAGATGCGTGTTTTCTTTTCTTCCGGTCTTACTTGCGGTGCGTCCGGATGCTCTTTTACATAATCACCGTACTTCATGCCGCTTGCTTTAACTCTCTTGCAGTATTCCTCAAGCTTCCGCATGCTCGCCGGATATTCATATCTCGGTGCAAAATCATCCATGCCTATTTTCCCTTTCCAAAGCCTTAACCGCTTCTATGTAATAGCCTATCTTGGTTTTGATATTCTCAAGTACCTCACCCGGCACACCGCGTCTTTTCTCACGCTCATAATTTGCCGTGTGCTTCGACACCTGACGTTTCATGTATTCAATAGCTGTCATTGTTTTACTTCCTTTCAATTCATTTTTGCACCACAGTTTGGGCAATAATTAAATTTGTTACCACCAGAATATACTTCCCAACACTCTGAACAAAGATAGTCCCCAAGACCTGCACCTTTCCACCGCCCATGCTTCACTTCCGCAAACTCGACTTCAACTTCTTCAAAGTCTTCTCGAAGCCACTGTCTTACAAAACTTAGATTAAAAGAGCCATAGCCCACATGCCACTTTTTATCTGACACATCGTAATACTGAATCATATAGTACGGTTCTCTGTCAGCTTTGTTTACTACTATCTGTGGGTCAAATGCTTTTATTTTTTCTGTTTTCACATTGTCGCAAGACATTTTTGTTTCAGCCATTACTCCGCACCGCCTTTCAACCTGTCAAATGCCCCAATTACTATTATTCTAACAATCTTATCAGCGGTGCAATAGTCGACTTCGTCAACATATCCTGCTTCATCAAGTTCCCCGTCAATAACCTTTGCAGAAATCAACGCCTTATAAATCTCATATTGCCAACCGCTATTTCCAAATGGTCTTTTGCCCGAAAATCCTTCTTCTTCATCCCACAAAGTCAAAAGCAATAATTTAAGATAATCACCAACTGTTTTTGCCCCAGCATCGTTCTCTTGCATAGGTATTTTTGCATATTCTTTGTAATTCATTCCTACACACCTCCTTTCTCGGTTGGTAACGCTTCTTCGGGATATATTGTTGTGTAGTACCCTACAATTTCGGTGATTTTATCTTCATAGCTAAGAAGACAGTGCGAATTAAAAAACTCTACCAATTCCTCAAGAGTCATAACCGCCTGTATTCTTGCCAAGATTGGTTTTTCGATAGCACAACCACAATGTTCAGCATAATCACAAACAGCTAATTTTGCATCGTCCGCAATTAAACGGTGCGCCGTGTTATCTTTTGAAAAAATCATATATCTATTTTTATTCATTTCCCCTCATCTTCCTTTCTCATATCATCAAGCAATCTAATCAATTTGTGAATACCCCTCTTGTTTTCAAAGCCTTGAATTTTTCCTGTACATGCATAGAACTGAAACAATTTATCATCGGACTTTCTGCGACAATGGAAATGTCCTGTTTGCTCATTTTTCAATGAGTGTTCAATTCCGTGCTTTTCAAATTGCTCAATCGCATATTGTATTCTGTTTGGGGTGTCTGCCACTCTCTTGGCATGTTGTTCTTTTCCATATTGCCTAATGCCTTCAAAATCTTCTCTACTCATCCCCGCTCCCTCTCTTTCAACGCCGCTTCCGCTTCCTCTTTTGATGTGTACACATCCTTTGCGGAATAACTCGCATTATCTCCGTCAAAATCGTACAAATGCACTTGCACGCTGTTTTCGTGAATTGTAATAGCATGGCACTTGCCCTTGAATATCTTGCCACAACAGTTATAGTAAATTGTCTGTCCCACCTTACACGGCGGCACAATTACGCCGTTTTCCAGTAGGTAGTCTGTAATGTCACTTTCCCTGTATTCCTCATTATCCACGAATAAATCTATTAATTTCCGCAATCTATCACGCATTGTCGCTTACCTCACTTAATTCTTTTACAAGGTTGTCAAGTGCGTCAAAATGAATAACAAGCAATTCGCCGGGACAATCCTTTTTCAATCTCTCCGCAAACTCTTTGTATGCTTCGGATTTGATTTCAAGAATTTCATTTGACAAAGCCGTGTTTGCTGTCAGCAAGTTTTCGTTATACCCTTGCAACCTCGCAATCTCTGCCTTATATCTCGGCTCGCACTCATTTTTGCAATAGTTATGTGCTTTTTCTTCCTGTGCGTTTAATGCTTCATAATTTTCCTTTTGGCGGTTGATGAGGTCGAGAGCATCTTTGTGTAATGAATTCTCGTTGTTCCCTGTTATGCACCCAACAACCTCATAAGGACACTTCCGACAACTCAATTTATCGTCACAACAACACTCCAAAGCCTTTATAATCTCGTTATCTGTCATTCTGCATCCCCCTTTATCTCCCCGCACTCTTTTACCCTGTGAAACTCATTCGCCTTTTTTATAATGCTCTTGAGCTTGCACAACTTCTTCATTTCTGCGCTGGTGTTTTTACTGTACTTCACATTCCTTACTAAGTGATACAGAAGCTGTACCGCTTGTTTATCGTCTATATGTACATCTAAACCACCGCACCATAAGGGGAACGCTGAGAAATCCAAGTCCGCAGAGCGCAAGTCCGCAGAGCTCAAGTTCGCAGAGCTCAAGTTCGCATAGCTCAAGTCCGCAGAGCTCAAGTTCGCAGAGCTCAAGTTCGCAGAGCGCAAGTTCGCATAGCTCAAGTCCGCAGAGCGCAAGTCCGCAGAGCGCAAGTTCGCATAGCTCAAGTCCGCAGAGCTCAAGTCCGCAGAGCGCAAGTCCGCAGAGCTCAAGTCCGCAGAGCTCAAGTCCGCACGTTCTCCTTTTTCGCCGTTGCTACTCAGCCATAATTTATGGTTATCTAAAATTTTATCAAGCTCTTTTCTGGTCATTCTTCTAAACCTATCCTTTCTTCCAATCTCAAAATCTTCTGCGTTTTTATCGTGTTCACATCCGCACGGCAGCAGTTTATTATCTTCAACTGCTCCAGCATGATTTCCACGTCCGCAATCTCTTCCGGGATATTATGCGGCTCTGACCGATGCTTCTTGTTAATAGCCTGTATCAGCTCCGCCATTTCCTCTATGCACATGTTTTCTTGATGTTCCGCGCCGTAATGCTCTATAGCGCGGTGCAATACTTTCATCACTCTTACTTATCCTCCCGCAGCGGGATAATGTTCGTTATAAGAACCCCGTCGTAGTTCCCTGCTACCTTGAGCTGGTTCTCGTAGTCCCACAGTTCTCCCGCCGAGAGAGGATAATTCTCAACCTCAGCCACACTGTTTGCAAAGAACATACTTTTCCCCGCGTTAATCTCGTATACGATTAATACCTTTTGCATATCCTTATACCTCCATTATCATTTTTTTCAATTACACTGTTTCCTGTAAGCGCGCCAATACATGCCATACATTCCGGAAAGAGTTCATCTGCCGTAGCTCCGGCTTTGCACTTTCTCATTATAGAATTCATCATATCCTCGGATTTACGGATATTTTCCTGTTGGCGGTTAAGGTTCCGGATATGCAACTGTTCTCTTTCCTCCCAGTCCTCATAGCATATCCGCAACGCTTCCTTTTCCGCCTTGGCTCTCTCCCTGGACACGTTCCCGCTACGGTACTCACTGTACAAGCTCCGTAGTCCTAAATAACACGCCTGAGCTGCGAAGCTTTGCCCCCTCGGCAAACTCTCTCCTGTCATCGCCTTGCGCTCTATTTCCTCAAATGTCATTTTTTTGCCTCCTTGTGTTACCAAGTCAGAGTTGGTAAAGACTTGGTTAAGTGCAAAAATCCTTTTAATATCAATGCTTGCAACCGATTTTCATCAACTTAACTTAACCAAGTTTCCTATAGAGTATATTTCCTGTAAAAAAACTTTTTTCTATTTTTTTAGCGTTTCTAAAAGTTTTTATTTTTTTTGGTAACACTTTTCCAGTTTTTCTTGTAATTGCAATACTTCTAAGCTTAACCAACTACTTAACCAACCCTTAACCAACTTATATTTGGTTAAGTTAGTTAAGTATTATATAACATCTAATAACTCTTCTTCTGTTGGCTTGCGTATCCAGAATTTTTGAACTCCATATCCTGACATTGTTTTAGATTTAGATGCCTTTTTCCATTCCGGCATACCTTGCAGAATAAGTGCAATTTCGTTGCTGTCCTTCTTTGTCGGTTTGGAGAAATCATTGCCCAATGCTCTCTGCCACAGTTCGAGAATGCAAACCTCGTGCTTGTCCTTTAAATAGTCCTCTATCAGACCGTCGCGCCAGTCGTCCTCAACCGCGCACTGTTGATTTCGGCGTATCTCCGGCATAAGCTCCGGCTTTGCAAACGGCGGCATTTCTCCCTTGAGCATCTTCGCTTTTGCTTCAGCCCAGCACTGCAGTATATCCGCCTTTATCTCCGCCTCATGCGCGAATAGGTCATATCCGGTCTGATGTACCTTAACCGGGTAAAAGCGTCGGTTTCCGGTCTTATCCGTCAGGAACTGTTCCTTATTAGTCGTGCCGATGAAGGTGCATTGTCTCTTGTGGTCTGTAACGCGTCTGTCAAATGGTCTGCGGTATCGGTCCACTTGTCGGCTTAAATACGATTTAACCGCCTCAACGTCCTTTGACCGCGTAAGCGCAAGAAGCTCCGCAATTTCGCATATCCATGCTCCCTCTAATGCTTCCATGCCTTTCTGCCCTTCAAATTCCGTTACCTCTGTAAAAAATTCGTCCTGTAACGCAAGCCAGCGCACAAAGGTTGACTTTCCCTCGCCCTGCTTGGTTCCGATAAGCACCGGCACGTCATCGAACTTACACCCAGAGTCATATAATCTGTTTATTCCGCCCGCAAAAATAAGGCGAGAGACCTCGCGCGTATATGCGCTGTCCTCACATTTAAGCCATTTAACAAGCAGCGTTTCAATACGCTCCTCTCCGTCCCACTCCACAGCGTCGATAACCTTCTTTATCGGGTGATATTCGCACTCCTTAAATCGAATCCGCAACGCATCGTCAAGCTTGTCCTTGTTATGCAGGTGATATTCACTCTCTATGTACTGCCGCGCCCAGCTGTCGTCCGCATCCATCCAGCGCTCGATACCGTTTTCAATGCTGTACTTTTCCGGCGCATAACTGAGCTGATTAAACTGTAAACCGCTGAAATTTTCATCCGCTCGTATAATTGCAAGAAAATTTTCTATCGTATTGAACGGTTTACCATCTGAATTGCAGGTTATCGCAACTCCTTTTACGCTTTTGGTCCCGTAATTGTAAGAATTCTGCACTTCTTTATCCAGTGCCTTAAGAACATTGTTGAAAGCCGTCGCGCATTTCAGCTCCTTGGCACGCATCTGCAAAAGACCGCGAAACCGCTGATGCTCAACTATGTCCATATCATATAAATCCATTAGTAGTTCATTGTCTAACAGTTGCTGAGGTAATAGCTCAGCTATCATGTTTTCAGTTAATTGCACTCTCTGCCACCTGCCTTTCGTGTTCCGCGCAGTCTAAACGGTATTTGATTGCTTCTATCTTGCGTATTGCCTCAATATAATGAGGGTCAAGCTCGCTCTTGTCTTTCTTTGCCCGAAATTCATTAAGCCACGTGTCCAACTGCTTCCACTCGTCAAAGACTTCCCAGTATCTCCGGTTTGCCTCACAAAGTTTCTGCCGTTGCTCAGCTCGTTGCGCCTCGCTTTCCTTCACTTGTGCTATTTGGCGCAGAGTACGCTTTTTCCCTACGCCAAGGCCCAAATTAAAATCCGCATCTATCTTTGCCAGTGCAGCCGGAAAGTCCAAATTAAAGTACATCTCAACGAACTTTATTACATCCCCGCCTACGCCGCAGCCAAAGCACTTAAAGATATTCCCCTTAACCGAAAACGATGCAGTTCTTTCGTTGTGGAACGGACATTTTATATGATTGCCTTTAAACTCTCCTACTCTGTACAGCTCTATTACCTGCCGCATGGTAAGAGTATTATTTATGTAATCCGCCTCATAGCTCATAAGTACCACCTAAAATTTCAATAATCTTCTTACCGGTTACGCGCTTATCACAGAACAAAAAACGTACTCCAAACGTGCGGCTCAGGGTCAGAAGAACCTTGTATAATCTCTCCCCGCTCATCGCAAGAGGAGACTCTTTTAACCGCGGATTTTTCCAGTTCCGCACATCCTCCAGGCTCTTTATACTCCCGCCGTGTTCGCACAAAATAACCATGTTTATTCCCGCTTCACGCGCACGCTCCAGCTCATCGGTAAATCTCTTGTGCTGCTGACAAACATTCCCCACAAGCTCGGACAAATTCTGCTTGCGGTCGATAATCAGACGCGGATTGTCAAGCGACATATAATCCCCTACATACAGCTTTGATGTGTAGTAATTAACCGATTGTCGCTCAAACTCGGCCTTTATCTTAGTTATCGCCCGCGCATGCTCCCGGCTGTCTATCTGAATAACCATAGGCTACCTCACTAAAACGGCAACTGCTCGTTATCACCTGTCATTTCCTCAAATTCTACCGGTGATAATTGCTCTGCATGAAACTCTGCAGGAGACGGAAGACGAACCTCGTCACTCTCAGCTTTCTTCCCACAGAAATGGACCTCGGTAACGGTGAGTCTTATGCGGCTGCGCTTGTTACCGTCTTTATCCGTGTATGAGTCTGTCTCCAGCTCACCCTCAACCGCAATTTCACTGCCCTTTTTGAAATACTTATTAATAAATGCCGCAGTCTGTCTCCACGCCGTGCAATCCAAAAAACACTTGCGTTCGTTTTCCTTGTACTTCTTACTCCACGCCAACGTGAAATTGCATACCTCAATACCACTTGCCGTGGTGTTAATCTCCGGATCACGTGTGAATCTGCCTTGATATATCGTCTTATTAATCATCTTGTAACTCCTCCATTCCTATAACTCTTGTTAAAACCTTTGTCTTTTTGCAATAATCGCATTTTTCGCAGCGGATAGGCTCACTTATCCCCTGCTTTAATTCGTGGAATCTGCGCACGTTTCCGCGCGTTATGTGAAGTGCAACTTCAAGCATCTCCTGCGGTATCCTGATAACCGCTAAATCTGGCTCCGGCTCCTTGGTAGCCGCCGCAATAAAAAACGGTAGATTGTTCCCCTCTATCCTCTGATAAACCGCGCCTTGAATGTCATATCCCCACGCCTCGATAAAGCTCATGCGCCCCTCGCCCTCTTTATATATCGGCTTAAAATCCTTGACGATTTTCAAATCCACAATCGCTTTTCCATCGTGATAGCTGTCAATCTTCGTCTTCCACGGTATTCCGTCAATCTCACCGGTCTTTATAACCTGCTTATCGCCTGATATATACTTCATAAAGAACTTGTCCCGCTCGATGCGTGATATAATATACTCAGCGTGTTTAAAATCGCTTTTAAGCTCACCCTTCTGCGTAAATATCTCCGGATTATCCGCTATGAATTTATCAAGCGTTCCTTCAAAATACGCATCAACGTATGAACCGACGAGAAGAGAGACCGTCTTTGGTCTCTCATACTCGCCTCTTAACTCCGCCATCGCCCGAGCTTCACATTCGCTAAAGGTCTTGTACTGGCTCACGCTCATGTACTTCTCATTGGCTTCACGGCTGAAATAATTATCCTTCGTAAGTATCACAGTACATCATCCCCTTTTTCGCTCTCCGCCTTGGCTGCAGCTGCACACTTTGCACACAGCGGTTTTCCGTATTTCTTCGCCGTGTATGAGGCAAGCTGCTGAGGTGACATGTTCTCAAACTTCT
>JAZTXE010000113.1:0-16513 GCA_045636205.1 Eubacteriales bacterium | reverse complement strand
GATTTTATTCTTTTATCCTGTTCCTTTTTATGCTTAAAAATATTCCGTTTAAAACAGGAACTGCCGCGCAGTAAGCGCAAATTATTCCAAGGTCCTTTAAACTCAGTGGAACCGTGAAGAAAATCTTTGCAAAAAACGGAGAATATATTCCCATAAATATCGCGGCGACGGATACTATAACCGATAAAAGAAGCGGAATATTGTTAAACCAGTTTATTGACATAAGCCCCCGTACTTCGCTTTTGCATTCAAAGACATGTATAAGCTGAGTCATAACAAGAGTCAGTAGTGCAGCAGTGCGCCCGGTATCTATATTTCCGCTTCGATGATAGAGGGTGAAAAAAGCGCCTAATGTCGTCAGTCCAATAAGGATTCCGCGTATTATTATTGTTGAGGCAAGCCCTCTTGAAAAAACAGATTCATCCGAACCGCGCGGTTTAACTTCCATTATATTGTCCTCTGCAGGCTCAAGGCCCAGAGAAATTGCCGGAAGGCTGTCAGTTATTAAATTTACAAGCAGTATCTGTATCGGAATTAAAGGTACCGGTAATCCGATGAGCATGGCGAGAAACATGGTCACAACCTCGCCAATATTACATGAGAGCAGATAGCGGATAAATTTACGTATGTTTGAGTAAATAACACGCCCTTCCTCAACCGCGCATACGAGCGTTGCAAAGTTATCATCTAAAAGGATTACAGATGCGGCTTCCTTTGTTACGTCGGTCCCTGTGACACCCATGGATACACCGATGTCCGCCTCTTTTACAGCAGGTGCATCGTTTACTCCGTCATCGGTCATTGCTACAATATCACCGCACGATTTAAGTGCCTGCACTATCCGCAACTTGTGCGCGGGAGTGACTCTTGCAAATACTGAAACGGATGGAAGTTCGCGGCTTAGCGTTTCGTCACTCATTGCATCAAGCTCAGCGCCGGTTATAATGCGGTCACCGTCGTTATAGATGCGGAGCTTGCCGGCTATTGCCTGGGCGGTAACCGCGTGGTCACCTGTAATCATTATCGGGCGTATACCCGCGCGCTTGCATTTTTTTACCGCGTCATACGCTTCGCGGCGGGGTGGGTCGAGAAGTCCGGCGAGACCTGCAAAGATTAAGTTTGCTTCGTTTGTGTCATCTGCGCCTGAAGCCGGGCGGTAAGCGAATGCAAGCACGCGCAAAGCGTCTGAAGCCATGCGGTTATTCTCAGATAAAATCATATGGCGGGTGCGTGTGTCCATCGGCTTTACGCCGGATGGCGTCAGGACATGTGTGCAGCGACTGAGGAGTAAATCCGGTGCACCCTTTGTCATCATCTCAAATTTGCCTGAGGACTCGCCTATAACACTCATGCGTTTGCGCGTTGAATCAAACGGAATTTCACGGCATACTGATATGTTAAGTTTTTCCTTTGCGATTTTTCCTTTCAGCGCGGCTATTAAAAGGGCTGCCTCGGTGGGTTCGCCGGTCACGTCTGCATAGGATTTTGAGTTTTTAATAAGCTTGCCAAAGCCTCGGCTTCTGTTTGGTGTAACGGTTGCATTATTGCAGACTGTTGCAATTGTCAAAAGCTTTTCAAGCTGCGGTGTTTCAGTTGTTCTTAGCGGAATTTTGCCGCAGGTAAAGGAGCCTTCTGTTTCAAGACCGGTCCCCGAAACTTGGATCTCACGGTTGGGGATATAGATTTGAGTTACCGTCATTCGGTTCTCTGTAAGAGTTCCAGTTTTATCCGAGCAGATAATGTTTGCGCATCCGAGCGTTTCTACCGCGTGTAAGCGGCGGATTAATGCCTTTCTTTTAACCATGCGTTTTACGGATAAGGCAAGAGCTATTGTGACGATTGCAGGTAGTCCCTCCGGGACTGCGGCGACGGAGAGAGATATGCCGGTAAGGAGCATGTCGAAAACCGGTTCGCCGCGCAGTATTCCGGTAAGTGCAACTATCGCGCAGATGAAAAGGCAGCCGATGCCTATGTATTTACTAAGTTGAGCCAAGCGGTTTTGCAAAGGGGTGGCTTGAGTATGTATGCTTCCGAGCATTCCTGCGATTTTCCCCATCTCAGTTGAGTCACCTGTTTGGCGAACGCGAAGGAGTCCTTTGCCGCGGGTGACCAGGGTTCCCATATAGACTTTGCTTTTTTCGGAGAAATCATTTTCACTTTTTGCAGCGGTCTTTTCAACCCCGCAGGATTCGCCACTCAACATGGATTCATCGCATGTAAGTTCATTTGATGTAAGAAGAATTCCGTCGGCGGGGATACGGTCACCTGCACGGAGTGAAACCAAATCTCCGGGAACAATAAGGTTTGCACGGATTTTGATTTCTCGTCCGTCGCGTATTACCGATGCCGTGGGTGCGGCGAGTTCGCCGAGCTTTTCCAAGGTTTTTTCGGTTTTAAATTCCTGGATGAATCCCAAAAGAGCGTTTATAAAGATAATTGCACTTATCGTCATCGCCTCAGTGATTTCGCCCATAAAAAGCGAAAGAAGCGTTGCGGCGAGCAATATCATAATAAGCGCATCCCGAAACTGGCTTGCGAGTATTTTAAATGCTCCGTTTGACTTGCGCTTGCTTATTGAGTTTTCACCGTATCGGGTAAGAAGCTCATTGGCTGCGCGCGTACTTAAACCTTGGTATTCTGCCATTTCATAATACCTTCCTTTCAGCGGTTGTCCTTAATACTTATGATAAAAAAGGGAAGTATATGACGTGTTAGTTTGCGCTGTTTAACAGAATGAAAAAATTTTTATTTTTCTTAAAATAACTCTTGTGTTTTTGAAAAATGTGTGATAAAATATTAAAGCTGATTATCATTTGCGGATATGGCGGAATCGGCAGACGCGCTAGATTCAGGTTCTAGTCGGGGCAACTCGGTGGAGGTTCAAGTCCTCTTATCCGCACCAAAAACGACAAGGTTCGAGAGAATCTTGTCGTTTTTTTACTTTTTGTACACATTTGATTTGCGGTTTTGGGTTGTATAAAGGCGGAAAATGCGTTATACTATAAAATATGTATGCCGCAGTTTTCTGCGGCACGGAAGGGATTAGTCAAGCATGTTCTGAAAGTTGTCAATTAAGCTGCCTACGGCTTTAATAGCTTTTCCGGCACTGCTTTTCATTGCGCGTTTTTTGCAGGATTTAGGCATTAAAGTAGCGGTGGCAGCAGCTCCGACAACCAGACCGGCAGCCATTCCTTTTACAAAGTTATTCATTGTAAAAAACCTCTTTTCAAAATCTGTCATTTAATCGTCAGATATAGTATTTCACGCATGACTTGTATTGTTGCAAGGTAGTTTGTGGGAATAGGAGAAATGTTATGAAAAAATTCTTATGCGTTATCGTGATTGCATGTATTCTTGTGCTTCTGTGTTCGTGCTCAGGGGATGAGGTTCCGGTGTACGACCAGACTGCGGTTGCACCTGAAACGCGCGAGGAGTTATATTCGTACTATGATCAGATAAAGCGCAACATGACGCGTGAGCAGATAGAGGGTTTATTTGGTGAAGGTCAAATCAAGTACGATGAGGACGGTATAGAAATGTACCGAAGCTATCGTAACGAGAAGAAGAGTGCAGGTGTAAATATTATATACAAGCCAAATGATACGGTTTACGGCAAAATTCTTTATTATAACAAAGCTGCCGATCTCGTACCGTTTTCAAATGAGTATACGGAAGATGCAATTCCTGAAATAAAGGAAGGTCTGCTTCTTGCAAAGGCGGAAGAAGTATTTGGTGAGTCTTTGGAAATTGCATGCACTTACAGCGATGAAACCGTCGGGCAGACATCTCGGATTAATTCCTGGTTTAATGCAGACGGAACCAATTTTCAAGTGCATACGACCGATGGTGTTATAACCTCGCGTGTGCTCAATAAGCCGGAGAGATAAAATTTATTAAAAATTTTTTTGGGGTGAGTAATTATGCTTACGGTAAATAATACGAGTGTTATGAATTTTGAAAATGCACTGCGCGGAGCGAGAAATCCGATGTGTAGCTGGAACCGCATGGACAGTGGCTATGATGCGGATGGGAATTTCTGTATAGGTGATGCGGATTTGGATTTGGCATCGCGTCTTTGTCGCGCGGGAAGTGATCATCGGAAATTCCTGCGTCAGATATTTGTATCCGTCGATATAACCGCTCCGCTGTATTGGTGGAAAGAGTTTGATACATATAAGGTGGGAACGGTTGCAAACTCGACTAGCACCATGCATAAAATCCACAGCCAGCCGTTTTCGATGGATCAGTTCAGCTGTGATAAGATGACACCTGAAACGTATGCTTTTATGGAAAGCGTAATAGATAAGCTGGAAGAAATCCGTCTTAGATATTTGGAAAATAAGGATAAGAAGGATTGGTATGATCTGATTCAGCTGTTGCCATCAAGTTATCACCAAATGCGAACGGTTACTTTAAATTATGAAATCCTCATCAATATATATAATGCGCGCAAGGAGCATAAGCTGGCGGAGTGGCATGTATTTTGTGATTGGATAAAGAGCTTGCCTTATTCGGATAAGCTTATTACATTCTAAACCTATAGGAAATATGCAGTAGGGAGGTGTTGCGTGAGAGGGCATCTCCTCTTTTTACATATGTGGGATTAAAAGATATGAGTAGAGTGGAGATAGTAGGGAAAATATTCCTATGCGTGATTTCCATTATAAGCTTGATGGGGTGTAAAGAAGAAAATTACAGCGTTTCCATAAAACGTGAAGAAATTTATATGGACGTTAACAGTGCGCGCAATTTACCCGCGATTGTATCTCCGAGTGATGCGGATGTTGCATACCATAGCTCGGACGAGAGCATAGCTTGGTACGCAAACGATATACTGATTTCGGGAAAAGCCGGCACATGTGTAGTATACGCTCAGGCGGGAGATGCGGTGAGCGGATTGGTTACCGTACACGTGCATGATTATTTGAAAGAAGCGGGTGAGCTTCGCCAGAGGATAGAAAAGTTGTATAAAGAAGGGAATATGAGCGAATTTATCGCCATGGAGCTGAGCTTGAGATACGACACGTTTCCGGATTATGCAAAGTCCGTGGTTGATAATTTTTACATAGTAAGCATGTTCAGGGATTACAGTGACGAAAAGCAGGTGTACATTACACAGTCCGGCAAGAAATACCATGAGCCCGGGTGTGACAGGCTCGAAGGTCACGTGCGTGCCATACCGTATAATCTTGCCTTGCTTGAGGGAATGACAGCGTGCACAGTTTGCAACTGAGCTGTCAGGATAAAATAACCACGAAAAACAAGGGAACTTTAGATGCCTTAGGTATGTCATAATTATAGAGATATTAAAAAGAGACCCTCGGAGGATAAAAAGATGAATTTTTTAAAGCGAATAGCCGCAGCTGTGTTTGTTGCAGTGCTTGCTGTGCAGATGTTTTCTGCAGTACCCTCAGCTAAAGCTGCACAAGCTGAAATGCGGGCGGTGTGGGTATCAACCATATACGGTTTGGATTATCCTAATAATACAACAACAAATCCGCAGGAATTGATGGAACAGGCGGATATGATAATTGCAAACACCAAGGCTATGGGGATGAATGCGATAATTCTTCAGGTAAGACCTTCTGCGGATGCTTTTTATAAGTCGGATTTATTCCCTTGGAGCAAGTATTTAACCGGAAGTCAGAACGTTGCGCCGGAGGATGAATTTGACCCGCTTGAGTACTGGGTGGAAAAAGCGCATGAAAACGGACTTGAGCTGCATGCGTGGATAAATCCATTTCGCGTCGCAGTGAGTGAGGAGGACTATAATTCGCTTTCAGATAATAATCCTGCACGCATTAATCCGCAGTGGGTTGTAGAGCACGACGGTCAATATTACTTCAATCCGGGTATACAGGATGTACGCGAGCTTATTGCACACGGAGCAGAAGAAATTATTGACAATTACCGTGTGGACGGAATTCATCTTGATGACTATTTCTATCCTGCGTCCTCTTTTTCTGACGAGGATACATACGCACAATATGGCGATGGGTTTGAGGATATAGGCGATTGGCGGCGTGATAATATAAATAAGCTGGTTTCATCACTTAGTCAGGTGGCTGACAGAAAGGACCGTGAGATAAAGTTCGGAATAAGTGTGGCAGGAATATGGGCCAATGCAAAGAATATGGATGGCGGGTCTGACACCGGGGGAAATCAAAGCTATTTCTCAAGTTATGCTGACTCGCGCGAATGGGTAAAGAGAGAGTGGGTAGATTATATTTGCCCGCAGATATACTGGTATATAGGACATAGCCTTGCAGATTATGAAACACTCGCCAATTGGTGGGCGCAGACTGTAGCAGACACCGATGTTTCGCTATATATCGGAATGGCGGATTATCAGGCGGGAAGTAGCGATGCTGCAAGCCCTTGGTACGGAATTGAGGAGATAAAACGGCAGACAGAGCTCAATCGCAGTATTCCGGAGATAACCGGAGAAGTGCATTTCAGATACAAGTTCTTGGCGGAGAACGAGGATTTGTATTTGTATTATCGCAAGCTGTACGGCGGTGAAGGATACAGCGCATATAAGGAAAAGAATTTTATAACACATGCCGCGTATATGCAAGGTTCAAAAAATAAGTTTAAACCAGACGGAAAGCTCACTCGCGCAGAAGCTGCAATTCTTTTTGCAAGGCTCATGACGGATGAGGACGGAAAAGCGACTTTTGATGAGAATTCAAATTATAAGACCTCGTTTAAAGATGTTGCCCCAAATGTGTGGTATGCAGATGCAGTAGGTTTTATGGAAGAGCATAAGGTGATATCCGGATATTCGGACGGAACGTATCTTCCTGATAAAACCATAACCCGCGCTGAATTTGCAGCAATAGTTGCGCGTTTTGAGGGTGCGGAGACTGAAACTGAAAAAACAGATTTTCAGGATGTATCTGAAGAACACTGGGCAGCAGGGTATATAGCAAGCGCGGTAGAAAAAGGGTATATTTCAGGATACGGTGACGGAATCTTTAAGCCGGAAAATCAGATAACGCGCGCGGAGACGGTAAAGATAGTAAACCGCATGCTCGGTAGAAATCCGGATAAAGGGTATATTGACAGCGCGCCCGGTGTAAATGCTTTTACGGATATTACAGCGAAGCACTGGGCATATTACGAGGTTATGGAAGCGACGTATGAGCATAAATGCGAAGCAAATGACGGTATAGAAAAGTGGGATGACAGCGGAGAAAAGCCGATGATCCCTTATATATCCGATACATTTAAATTTGTATTGCCTGACCTTATTACAACAGACCCGCTTGTGCCTTTGGATTTGAGTAAAATTGAGGGGCTTGCGCTCCATCACATGGCGCATCCGACTGCGGATTTTAAAACCGTGGAAAAATGGCATTTGAATCAAGGGTGGAGAGCATTTGGATATAACTTCTGGATTGATTTTAAAGGGAATGTCTATGTAGGTCGTGGATGGAATGTGGGCGCAGGCGTAGCAAATCACAACAGCACCCTGATTAGCATCGGATTCCAGGGCGACTATGAAGATACAAATAAAAAAATGCCGACCGCGCAGTACAAGGCGGGTATTGAACTTATCAAGTGGATAGCCGAGCGCGTTCCGAGTATTAAGGAGATAGGTGGGCATGGTGATTATAATGCTACGCTGTGCCCCGGCAAGTATTTCCCGCTTGAAAAGATGCGCAGAGAAGCAGGGTTTTAGTCGTTTGAAAATGCAATAACCGTGAGGACTATAACATTGTCCTCACGGTTGAAAAAAATTTTTGAGTTTTTTCGATTTCAGTATTGACAAATGTTATAAAAACAGATATAATAGTCCTGCTGCTGTAAAAACGGCGGCGATGCGCGAGTGTGCTGGAACTGGCAGACAGGCACGTTTGAGGGGCGTGTGCTTATGGCGTACGGGTTCAAGTCCCGTCACTCGCACCAAACAAAAAAGAACACCTATAAGGTGTTCTTTTTTGTTCTTGTACAGCCTTCGTGACAAAAATTGAATATAAAAGGGCGATGTTAACCGAAATGGTTACACCGCCTTTTTATTTTATGCGAGGAAACATATGATATGTTTAAATATTGGCAATAGATGTGTATATTCCTCTTTTACCGTCATCCAGAAGGCTTTCTTTTGTGAAGATGACAGGGGGAACCAAAATCTTATCCGCGAGGTTTTTGCCGGCAGAGAAGTGCTTGTAGAGCATATCTACCGCCATAACACCTTGGAAAAAAGTATTTTGATACAGTGTTGCATAGATGACACCTTCAGTTATATTTTTTCTGCAATCTTCGGATAAGTCAGTTGCAACTATTTTTATTTTACCGCGGTTTCCGCTATCGCAAACCGCACGACAAACACCGCTTACCGCACCGGTTGCTACATATATCCCGTTGATATCATTATCGGAGATAATATTTGCAACCATGTCATTGGAGAGAGTATCATCGTCTCGGGTTTCAAGCTCGGCACTCAAGGTAAGTCTTCCGCCTTGGTTTATTCTATCCGAAAAGCCTTTTATTTTCTCAAGGTGGGGAGTAACTCCTTTGCTGCCTACTACTACCGCAACGCGGGAACCTTCCGGCAAGCAGTTTTCAAGCAACTCAGCGGCTATTCTTCCGCATTTGTATGCATCTATTTCGATTACCGCGGAAAAGTTTACGCCTTTATCTAAAAGCCCGATTCCGACGCACACTACATCCATGCTTTTTTCGGCGGCAAACTCAAGCGCCATTGCATATGTAGAGTAGTTGTCATGACAGAAAATAAGGGCATTTATACCGTCCTCATGCATGCTTTTAAAGCACTCGAGGACCTGTTGCTCAGCGTTATCGCCTTTAACAGAGTACTTTAAAGTAACCCCTTCGACTTTCCAATCAATCAGACGGTCCATCTCATAGGCAATTCCGTCACAAATATCACTGTAGTAATCTTCCCAGTCCATGGGGATAATAATGCCTATTCTTATGGCATTTCTTGCCAGTGACCCTGCAACGTGATTTGTCTTATAGTCAAGACGCTCAACAGTGTCCAGGATTCTTTGTTTTAATTCTTGTGATATGCCGCTTTTTCCGGTCAGTGCGCGGTTTACCGTTGAAAGGGAAACACCTGCTTCTCTTGCAACATCTTTAATTGTTGTTCTTCCCAAATATATCACTCTTTTTTATATTCAGATAGTATTATGATTATACATTTAAAGCGTTTGTTTGTCAAACAAAAACCCATCTGTAGCGAGAAGATAAAAAATGTGCGACGGGCGACTGAAATCGCGCCCATCGCACGTTATTATTACAGATTGAATTTTTCCTTTGCTGCAGCAAGAGCCTTGTCAAATGTAGCAAACATCTCATCAATGTTCTCATACGTAAAGACAATCGGAGGAGCTACAACGATAAGGTCATCGTTGTTTCTCATGATAAGACCGTTGTCGTAGCAGAAGTCATTGATGAAAGTTCCGACATGATACTCAGGATTGAGCGGAATAAGATTATCGCCGTCGGTATAAGCAAGCTCAATGCAGAGCATGAGGCCTAAGCCTTCATAGCCGGATACGAAGTTGTATTTCTTCATTAAAACTTCAATTTGCTCTTTTATGTAAGCACTCAGCTCGTTACATCTGTCGACAAGCTTATTTTTCTCAATATAATCGAGAGTTGCGATAGCAGCAGCGCATGCAAGGTTGTGAGCACCAAAGGTGTTACCGCTTACAAACTCGTTGCCGGGCTTCTCTCTGAAGCTGTCCATAATTTTCTGCTTCATTGCGCAAACGCCCATCGGCATGATACCGTTTGTCAAGGATTTTGCGGTTGTCAGAATATCCGGTGTAACGCCGAAGAGTTCTGAGACAAACATTGCACCACTCTTTACGATACCTACCTGAATTTCGTCGAATATCAAAAGGATTCCGAATTCGTCGCACATTTCGCGAACTGCCTGCAAATATCCTTCAGGCGGAACCGGGTATCCGGAGTTTGAACCCGGCAGCGGATCCATAATAAGGCATGAAATGGTCTCAGGATCGTTATCGATTATGGTCTGTCTGAGAGATTGAATACAATCCATATTGCAGGTTGCTTTTTTCTTGCCGAGGTGGCAGTGCTTGCAGTTGGCACCGTTTGCTCTTATTACGAAATCGTTTACCATCGGCTCGTAATTTTTTCTGAAGTAGTCAATGCCCGTTGCAGACATTGCGGAAACAGTGGTTCCGTGATATGAACCCTGTCTTGAAATTACTTTGTAGCGCTTTGTATCGCCGCGGTTTAAGTGGTATGAACGTGCCATTTTCATAGCTGCGTCATTTGCCTCTGAGCCGCTGGATACAAAGAAGTAGCTTGACAGACCCTCCGGCATTACTTTGTCAAGTCTCTTTGCAAGTTCAATTGCGGGTACGCAGTAGTCATCGCCAAAGTTCGGGAAAAAGTCAATTTTCTTGAACTGCTCGTTCATTGCGTCCATTATTTCCTGGGTGTTGTGTCCGCAAATGGTTGTCAGCAGGGAACCGAAAGTGTCGAGATAACGTTTGCCGTGTATGTCGTAAACGTAAACTCCGTCGCTGCGGTCATAGATTTTGGGGTGCTTGTCAATGTCTGAATTTACTGCATAATGAGTGCACACGTGCTTTGCGGCATACTCTTTAATTTCTTTAATTTGCTGTTCTGTATACATGATTTACCTCCGTGATTTAGAATTGTTATATGTAATTACATGGTCTGCAATTTGCTTTCAATGTAGGAAATGCTGTCGAGAACCCAGCCGGAGAAGCATGCAGCGTGGTCAACGTAAATGAGAAGAATATCGGGCTCATCATCGTACCAGAAACCGCCGGCATACTTACCGTCTTTATCGGAAATCTTAACCTGAGTTTCAACAACGAAGTCGATGAATTTAACCGCAGCTTCCATAGCGCGCTCATCACCAGTGAAGGAGTAGTACATTGCGCAGCCAAGAGCTGCCTTGCCGCTGCCCCAGTAGCTCCAGGTATCTTCTGCACAGGTGAAAAGGAATTCCATAAAGCGCTTTGCATAGCCGAGGTATTTCTCATCTTTTGTTATCTGATACATTCTGTCCATGAGCATCATTGCAAAACCGCATTCCCAATAGCACTGCTTGGTCTTTTTGGTGTCAATGAATTCACCGCCCATTTCCTCGGTAGCGAGCTTTCCGTCCGGAGTGGTCATGAAATAGAAACGGCCTTCGTCCGGCTGTGCATCAAGCACATCAATGCACCACTTTGTGCACTTGTCAGCCATTTCCATATCGTTAAAGTAGATTGCGGTTACGCCTACCCATGCGGTTGTCATCATACGTGCAAACGGCATTCCGTGATGGAGCGGATAGCCTCCGCACGGCATTTGAAGAGTCTTGAGAAAATTGTAAACCGGATAAGAAACGTCGAATCTGCCGAGTCTGTGAGCACCCTGGCAGGTCCATGCGTGCTTGTAAACGTCAACGTTGTTTACAGTGTCATTTACATCCTCGGTCAGGATGAGAGAGCCGTTGGGGCGAAGTCTGTTATCGCGAATCCAGGTTAAAATTCTGTGCGCCTCGTCGTTGTTGCCAACAAGGTTCCAAGAATATGCCTGCTTGTGGAATGCGTCGGATACATATCCGTCCCAGATATATCCACCGTCCTTCTGCAGGAAACCCAGCTGGAAGTCAACCGCGTTGCGTATTGCTTTTTTACCTGCTTCAAACTTTACCTTTAATTCGTTTCTGTCCATAATCTTTTTCCTTTCTCCCGATAAATCGGGCTTAAAATTTTACAAATTAAACTCGCTATCGAAACGTTTCGATTTGGTTTCAAAAAAATATCGAAACGTTTCGAATGACATTTTTAATATATCACACCATATTTCTTTTGTCAACAATTTATTCATGCTTTTTTATAACTTGTTTATATTAAGTATAGAAAAGAGATAAGAGTATTTGCACAATTTTTTTTGTAAAAAATTAAAATATTTGTTGAAAAGCGCTTGCACGTGTGCTATACTGAAATCAGATAGCAGAGATGCTGTTTAGAACCTTCAAAAGTTAACAGAAAAGGAGTGGCCATGATGAAGTTCATTTTCACAGAGAGAAAAATCAATCTTTCCGAGGATGTGAGAGCCT
Source organism: Eubacteriales bacterium (assembly GCA_045636205.1). GTDB lineage: Bacteria > Bacillota > Clostridia > Oscillospirales > JAAYXM01 > JAZRUF01. The sequence continues at coordinate 4,431 of JAZTXE010000113.1, read as the reverse complement.
ATGCGGAGAAGAAGCTTGCAAAGCTTGATAAATACTTCCGCAACGATGCGGTAGCATATGTTACTGTCGGGCTTGAAAGAGGACGTCACTGGCTGGAGGTTACCGTCAAGCATGACGGAATGTATTTCCGCGCTACGGAAAAGAGCGACGATTTATGTCATGCGATTGATGATGCTGAAACCACGATTGACCGCCAGATACGCAAAAATAAGACGCGGCTTGAAAAACGTCTGAGAGAAGGCGCTTTCGATATGTCTTATTCCGCGGTGTCTGATGAGGATGTTGTGGAGGAAGAAAAAGAATTTGATATTGTAAAAACCAAACGCTTCTCGGTAAAACCGATGACCGTCGAAGAAGCTATTTTGCAGATGAATCTGCTCGGGCATAATTTCTTTGTGTTCAAGAGCATGGATGAGGAATTGTTCTCGGTCGTCTATTGCCGCCAGGACGGCGGTTACGGTCTTATTGAAGGTGAGTAATAATTTTGCCCCTGCCGGAATATACGGCAGGGGCATTCTCTATTTTGTGGATATATCTCTTTTAAACTCAAGTATTTTGCAGCCTTCTTTGATGTAAAGCTCCTCGGCGCTTATCTGTGCACGCTTTAGTATCTCAGCTGCATCACTTATTCCTTTAAAAAGGATGTGATACATTTTCTCATAGTCCGCCACGCATATCACCTCACAGATTATTGATGTGCAGATGCTACGAAATTATACCCGACAAAATAGGCGTGCCGTTTGGCACGCCTAAAAATATGCGCTTTATTATACACCTGAGTATGCAAGGAATCCGCCGTCAACATTAATGGTGCTGCCGGTGATGAAGCCTGAGTAGTTTTCATCGCACAAGAACAGCAGAGTACCGGTCAAATCCTCCGGAATACCGAAACGGCGCATTGGAGTGTGGGAGATAATCTTTTCAGAACGTGCAGAGAGCGAACCGTCTTCATTGTAAAGCAGAGCCTTGTTCTGAGCCGTTGAGAAGAAGCCCGGAGCGATAGCGTTTACGCGAAGACCAACATCTGCAAAGTGAACGCTCATCCACTCAGTGAAGTTCTTAATACCCGCCTTAGCTGCGCTGTATGCAGGGATACGGGTGAGGGGACGGTATGCGTTCATGGAGGAGATATTGATTATGCAAGCGCCTTCTCTTCCGATCATGTCTTTAGCGAATGCCTGGGTCGGGATCAAGGTGCCGAGGAAGTTTAAGTTAAATACGAACTCAATGCCCTTAGCTTCCATGTCAAAGAAGGTTTTGATGTCGCCACTCTTGTTTTCAAGGTCAGCCAATTCGAGAGTATCCTTGCTTGTGGTGCCCTTCGGGTTGTTGCCACCTGCACCGTTTAACAGAATGTCGCACGGACCGAGCTTTTCGTTGACAACTGCGCGTGCTGCATCCATGCTCTCACGCTCGAGAACGTTGCAAGCTACCGCGATAGCGGTGCCGCCTTCTGCGATGATTTCATCAGCTACTGCTTGAGCCGCTTCTTCACGCAGGTCAAGAACCGCGACCTTTACGCCCTGTTTTGCCAAAGTTTTTGCAAAGCCGCTGCACAGTACGCCGCCGGCGCCGGTGATAACCGCTACTTTGCCCTTTAATGAGTCATGTACCATCTTCATTGTTTAAGTCTCTCCTTGTCATTAAATTTGTTGCTATATAAATTATATAGCGTATTAAAATGAAAAACAAGGATAAAGACATGTGTTTTTTTGATGTATTCTATATTATTTATTGACTTTTTGTGGAAAGTTTGGTTTAATTAAATAGTTGTTAATGATTAGCCGGAGGTGAAATGTAGAATGCTTCTAAGCTATAACGGTATATCTCCGTCAATTTCGGAAGCCGCGCGTATTATCGGTGTGTGTACAATTGCGGGAGATGTCGAAATTAAAGAAGGCGCAAGCGTTTGGCCGGGTGCGGTTGTGCGCGCGGAAAATGCAAAGGCGATTATTGGCAAAAACTGCAATATTCAGGATAATGTCACAGTCCATACCGACGAGGGGTTTCCGGTAATACTCGGCGAAGGCGTGAGCGTAGGGCACAATGCCATTCTTCACGGCTGCACGATAGGTGATAACACACTCATTGGAATGGGCGCGGTTGTCTTAAACGGAGCTAAAATCGGCACAAACTGCGTAATAGGTGCAGGTGCGGTTGTGCGTCAGGGAATGGAAATTCCGGACGGTTCTATGGTTCTTGGAATTCCTGCGGTAATAAAGCGCGAGGTACGCCCTGAGGAAATAGAGGCTAATAAAAATAATGCTTTGGAATATCTGCATTTAGCCCAGGGCTATGAAAATACTTGAAAGAAGGTTTAACAAATGATTTTTGAAAACTATGACAGAATAGTATTTATCGGCGATTCCGTAACCGACGCGTGCAGCGGCGGTGCAGTTACCGAGTGGGGTGACGGTCTGGGCCAGGGCTATGTGCGAATGATAGAGAATTTGCTGCTCTCTACATATCCGGAACTGAACATCCGCATCACCAACTCCGGTATTAACGGTCATACAACCCGCCATTTGGTAGAGCGTTGGCAGACTGACCTTCTGGATTTAAATCCACAATGGGTGAGCATCTGCATCGGAATAAACGATGTGTGGCGCCAGTTTGACCGCCCGGCATGCCCGGAGGAATGGGTACTTCCGGATGAGTACGAGGCAAACCTTGTTAAAATGATTGAGTCCATAAACGGTAAGGTCAAGGGCATATTTATTATGTCCCCATTCTTCATGGAGCCGTGCAAGGAGGACAGAATGCGCGCACGTATGGATGAGTACGGTGCAATCTGCCGCAAACTCAGTGAGAAATACGGATGCACATTTATTGACCTTCAGGCGATGTTTAACGATTACTTTAAGCATAAAGCAACCACGTTTATAGCATCTGACCGCGTGCATCCCAACCAGATAGGTTCAACACTCATCGCAAAAGCATTTTTGGAAAAAGCGGGATTTGACTACGCGCACAAAGCATAATAACAAATATAAGATAGGGCAGAACGAATTTTTTTCGTTCTGCCCTATTGACATATAATGGCAAAATATGCTATATTAACTGTGTTAATACGAGTGATACAGTTAATGAAGGAGGTGTTGAAATGATAAACCTTGACTATAAAAGCGGCAGGACTTTGCATGAACAAATTGAAGAAGGGATAAAGCAGCTGATAATAAACCGTGTGCTCAAGCCGGATGAGCAGCTTCCGTCTGTGCGTGAACTTTCAATAAGCCTGACGGTAAACCCTAACACGGTTCAGCGAGCATATAAGCAGCTTGAGCAGGATGGGTTTATTTATAGCATCAAGGGCAAGGGGAATTTCGTGTCCGATACGCTCAGGGACGCGGAAAAGAAACTTAGAGAGGAAGCAGCTGAGCAACTTTTGAGTATAGCGCGTGAGCTTGCACTTCTCGGCGAGGACAAGGAAAGGCTTATTGATATTGTCAACAAAGCATATGCCCAAAAGGAGGAAAAACTATGATAAGGGTTTCAAATGTCACAAAGTATTTTGACGATTTCAAAGTGCTTGATGATATATCAATGCACGTGCGTCGCGGAACTATTTATGGGCTGGTAGGACCTAACGGTGCAGGAAAGACTACTGTTATAAACCATATAAACGGTGTTTTGACGCCGAAAAACGGTGAGATATTTGTAAACAGTGAGCGTGTATTTGAAAATGAGAATGTAAAGCGAAGTGTATTGAATATATCGGATGACTGGTTTTACTACAGCACGTTTACCGTAAAGGAAATGGCAAAGTTCTATCGCGATGTTTATCCGAACTTTAACGTTGAACGCTACGAAGCCATAAAACAGATATTTGATATTGACGAAAAACGGCAGATAAGAAAACTCTCCAAGGGAATGAAAAAGCAGGTTGCGTTCTGGTTGAGTCTTTCGGCTATGCCGGATGTGCTGATACTCGACGAGCCGCTGGACGGACTTGACCCGGTTATGCGCAAACAGGTGCTCGGTCTGGTAATTGCTGATGTAGCTGACCGTGAGATGACCGTGCTTGTATCCTCGCATAATCTGCGTGAGCTTGAGGATATATGCGATTGGGTAGGTATAATCCACAAGGGTAGAATGATTCTGGAAAAACCGTTGGACGATTTAAAGGGCAGTGTGCATAAATACCAGATTGTGCTCAAGTCAGGCACTGAAGACGTATTTGCGGGTATGGAAAACGTGCTTCACACCTCGCGCACGGGTTCGGTATGGAACGTCATAGCTCGTGGCGAGGTAGCGGTGACGGACAGACAAATGTCATCTCTTGCGCCGGTGCTTTGTGAGCGAGACAGCTTGACACTTGAGGAAGTATTCATCTATGAGTTGGGAGGTTTGGGTTATGACTTCAAGAACATCCTTGTTTAACCGAGGAATTTATAAAGCCGCTGTGCGCAGATACATATGGGGTGCCGTGTT
>JAZTXE010000112.1:0-19570 GCA_045636205.1 Eubacteriales bacterium | reverse complement strand
CTCACAGAACGACATGGCTACGATCCGACTTTAAGAGATATATAAAAGCTTAAGATGATAAAAATGTTTTAATTTGGTTAAGAAAGGATACGGTGATTACCTATGAGTTTAATAGTACAAAAATTCGGCGGAAGCTCAGTGGCAAACCGTGAGCGCGTGTTAAACGTTGCATCAATCATTACCGATACTTATAAAGCGGGTAATGACGTGGTCGTAGTTTTATCTGCTCAGGGCGACACTACTGATGATCTTATAGCAAAGGCTAACGAAATAAATCCCAACCCGTCCAAGCGTGAAATGGATATGCTCCTTGCAAACGGAGAGCAAATTTCAATTTCACTGATGGCTATGGCAATTGAGGCAATGGGTTATCCGGTTGTTTCGCTTACCGGTTGGCAGGTAGGAATGCAGACTGACAGCAACTACGGCAGTGCAAGAATTAAGAAGATTAACCCAGAACGCATTCGCTGCGAGCTTGACAAGAGAAAGATTGTCTTGGTTGCAGGTTTCCAGGGAATTAATAAGTACGACGATGTGACAACGCTTGGACGCGGCGGTTCGGACACAAGCGCAGTAGCTTTGGCAGTAGCACTCAAGGCTGATTTGTGCCAGATATACACAGATGTTGACGGTGTTTATACCGCAGACCCGAGACTTGTTGAAAACGCTAAAAAGCTTGACGAAATCGGATATGATGAAATGCTTGAGCTTGCGTCTCTCGGCGCACAGGTTTTGCACAACCGTTCGGTTGAAATGGCAAAGCGTTATAATATTGAATTAGAAGTTATTTCAAGTTTTAGCAGAAATCCGGGCACAAAGATTAAGGAGGCAGAGAAAATGGAAAAAATGAATGTCAGCGGTGTTGCTAAGGATAAGAATGTAGCACAAATTTCTTTGGTTAATTTGGCGGATGTACCGGGAATAGCTTTCCGCATCTTCTCGGAACTTGCAGCAAAGAAGGTTAATGTGGATATCATCCTTCAGTCTATCGGACGTGATAACAATAAGGATATCAGCTTTACGGTTACCAAGGATAACCTTGATACCGCGCTCGCTATCCTGCGTGATAATCAAAAGACCATCGGCTTTGAGGACATAAAGGTAAACGATCGTATTTGCAAGCTCTCTATTGTAGGTGCAGGCATGGTAAATAATCCGGGTGTTGCAGCTATGATGTTTGAGGCACTCAGCGGTGCAGGCGTAAATATTCAGATGATTTCTACAAGCGAAATCAAGGTCTCAGTTCTCATCGACCAGGATGACGGCGACCGTGCACTTAAGGCTGTTCATCAGAAGTTTTTTGGTTAAGTTATAGTTTATAAAAGGGCTCACCGTGTATTAGGTGAGCCCTGAAACTATATAAAATAGAAGGAGTGCGAAATGAAACTCGATTTAAGTTTAATTAAGAAAATAACAAGTGGTGCGGTTCGCGTTACAGAAGGGGAAAAATGCATTAGTTTAAGGCGGTTTAATGAGGCGGAAGAACAGATATATGCTGATAGAAATGTTTTGTTCAGAGCGCTTTCCACCGCAGGAATTGAAATGGAATTTAAAACAGATGCTAATTTTCTTAAACTTAAAGTAAATACCAATCCCGGCTCAAGCCGCTCATATTTTTCGCATGATATTTTTGTAAACGATAAACTTTTGGGGCATATTAAAAATTTCGATAATCAAAGGAATATGGGATTGGTTGCAGGCGAGTTTCAACTCGGAGAGTATTCCGGAGAGTTTGATTTGGGAGAGGGAGATAAAACCGTAAGAATTGTATTCCCATGGTCTGTTGCTTCTGACATCCTTGAAATGGAGCTTGCGGATGTTACTTATATAGAGAAGGTTATAAAAGAGAAAACAATGCTGATGTACGGTGACTCAATAACCCACGGATATGATGCCGCATTCCCATCCAATACATATGCGTATAAAATAGCACGTTCACTCGGCGCAGAAGCATTCGTGAAAGCGATTGGCGGGGAGTGCTACCTGGCACGTTTGGCTCAGATTAAAAATGATATTTCACCGGATTATATAACCGTTGCTTATGGAACAAATGATTGGAACAGCAGAGAACGCGAAGTGTTTGAAAAAGAGTGCGAAGGATTTTTGCGTGCACTTGTTGAAAATTACCCTGAATCTAAAATCTTTGTTTTTACACCCATATGGCGTGCAGAATGCGATAAAATTACAAATTTCGGAGCGTTTGACGATATGAAAGAGTGTATCTATGATATATGCAAAAAAGTTGGTCATGTGGTATGCATTTCGGGCAGACACTTTGTTCCGGAAGATGAAAATAATTACGCGGACCTGCGCTTGCATCCTAACGACCAAGGCTTTGAATATTATGTAGATAACCTTCAAATAGAACTCAAAAAGTATATTTAATGCCATTTTTATATAAAACCCGGTAGTTGCATTTTCTGCAACTACCGGGTTAAACTTTGTTATGTTTTATGAGATTAAGCCGAAGGAAAATTCAGCAAGCTTTTGCGAAGCGTTGGGCGAAGAAATTTCTTTAAGTCGCTCAACCATCATTTCAAGATGACCGGGACTTTCAAACAAGAAATAGAGAGCTTCTCCTATGCTGAAGTCCTTGTTTGCTGCGAGCGCGATTCCGTTGTTTAAAAGAAAATCTGAGTTGCGCTCTTCCTGACCCGGAATCGGATTTGCCAAAATCATCGGCAGGTGCTTTGACATTGCCTCAGATGTGGAAAGACCTCCGGGTTTTGTTATTATGCAGTCTGATGCGTCCATAAGAACATCCACATTGTCTGTAAAACCGTAGACCTTTACATTATCTGGAGGAGCGGACTCGAGCAGCTTTTTATACAGCCTGCGGTTGTTTCCGCATACGGCGAGTATTTGAAAGTCCATGCCAAGACTTTGGATTTCCTGAATAATAGCCGGCATGTTTCCGTACCCCATACTGCCTGCCATTACAAGGATTGTGCGCTTATTTACGTCAAGCCTCAGAGCGGTGCGTGCATCTTCCTTTGTAATAGATGAATTAAATTTCTTCGAAATCGGAATTCCGAATGAGCATAGTCGGGATGGCAAAATTCCTTTCTGAGTGGCTTTGAAGGTCAAAAGTCTGTTTGCCAAATTTATATATTCTATATTCGGAACATCCTCCCAAAACGGATGCAGTGTGTAATCGGTAACTATTCCTATAGTCGGGATGTCCGTGTACTTGCCGCGCGCTTTAAGCTCGTTTACTATCTGAGCTGAGAATATATGAGTGCATATAATTATATCTGGCGCGAATGCTTCGAGATATTGGTCAAATTTATTTGCAAGCAGCAGGTTTACGAGCTTGCTGGGTGAATATTCTCCGGCTTTACTTTTGTTTTCGAGCAATCGATATATTTGGCGATAAGTCCGAGGAACGTATTTTGTAGTCAAAAGATAACCCTTATCAACGCCTTTATAAAGGAATTGGCTGATTACTTTATAAACATCTATCGTTTCAACCTGAGCACCTAAGTCTGTGAATGCACCTGAAATTGACTGTGCAGCAGCGTGGTGACCTTGCCCCGCGGTTATTGACAGTATCAGAACTTTCATCTTGAGTCATCCCTTCGTGTTGGAAATTCTGTGTTTTTATAATAATACACTTCGGGAGAAAAAACAAGCTTGTTAATGAAAAGTTAATCGTATATTCACTCTTTTTCACTTACTTCCTTCAGGTATGCTTCGGTTACTTCTCGCTCTAAGTGTTCGCGCAGAACACTGCTTGTTGGATGCGCGATGTCGCAAAAGCCGCCGTCATGCATTCTGCGCGACGGCATGGCGAGGAAAAACTTATCCTGACCTTGGATTATCTTTATGTCGTGTATTACAAGCTCGTCATCAAAAGTGACGGAAACGACCGCTCTCATTTTGCCGTCATTGACTATTTTTCGTATTTTAATATCAGTGATTTGCATAATTCATCTCCGCTTTCGATTTATGTTGAAAAATGAGTTGAAAACGTATATAATATATAGAATAGGATGATAGGATTTCCTGTGGGATAGTTGTTTATATTTTTATCCCGCTGTCATATAATAATACATGGAAAATAATATTAGTGATTGTCGGCTTTTGCCGAGTTGGAGGGCAATATGAAAAGCTCAAACAAATCTCTTTTTTCGGATAACGCAAAAACAGTTCATTTAATCGGTATAGGCGGAGTATCCATGAGCGCTCTCGCGGAGGTCCTTGACCACCGCGGCTTTGTTGTGCGCGGTTCGGATATGCAGGAGAGTGACAATATAGCGCGCCTGAGAAGGCTTGGGATTAAAGTTAATATCGGCCACAGTGCGGATAATATCGGAAACGCGGATATTGTTATCAGAACATCCGCTATACATGACGATAATCCGGAAATAATTCGTGCGCGTGAGCTTGAGCTTGAGATTCTTGAACGCGCAGAGGCTTGGGGCTATCTCATGGAAGAATATAAAGATGTAGTTTGCGTTTCGGGAACTCATGGCAAAACCACGACGACTTCGATGATAACGCATATCGCTCTTGAAGCGCGCCTTGACCCGCAGGTTATGGTGGGCGCATATCTTCCGATTATAAACGGCGGAGTGCGTGTTTCAAGCGGCAATTTGTTTATTGCCGAAGCGTGTGAATACTGCAATTCGTTTTTGAATTTCAATCCTACTGTTGCAGTTATAGGAAATGTTGAAGAGGACCATCTGGATTTCTTTAAAGATATTGATGATATTGTATCGTCTTTCCGCGCGTTTGCCGGGAAAGTTCCGCAGAGCGGAGCGGTGGTCGTGAATTTCGATGATGAGAATGCCATGCGTGCTGTGCAGGATATTGGGCGCACGGTTGTAACCTTCGGAATATCTGAGTGTGCAGATGTAAGAGCTGTAAATGTTTCTTATGCAGCAAATCATGCTGAGTTTACGCTTGTGTATAAAAATGAGGAGCTTTGCAAAATCTCTCTTTCTGTTTGCGGGCAACATAATGTTTATAATGCGCTTGCTGCGGCATCTGCAGCACTTTGGTTCGGTATATCTCCAAAATGCATAGCTGCGGGGCTTTCAAAGTTTACCGGTGCAGGTCGAAGATTTGAGCGTAAAGGTGTTGTAAACGGTGCGGATGTGTACGATGATTACGCGCACCATCCGAGCGAGGTTACAGCAACGCTTAAAACCGTAAAGGGAATGGGATATAAGCGCGTAATATGTGTATTTCAGCCACATACCTATACGAGAACTGCAGCGCTTAAGGATGAGTTTATAAAAGCTCTCTCTCATGCGGATAAAGTTCTTTTAGGACATATATATGCAGCGAGGGAGAAAAACACAATAGGCATTAGCTCGCAGGCGATTGCCGACGGTATAGATGGTGCAGAGTATATTGAGTCGTTTGAGGGGCTCAAGGAAAGGATTTCCGAGCTTGCGCAGCCCGGTGATTTGGTTTTGACCATGGGCGCCGGCGATATATATAAAGTCGGTGAAATGCTTGTTAGTGAAAAATAAAGTCAGCAGGAGAGGAGACGTTAAATATGAAGAATATTCTCGGTATTGATATAGGCGGAAGTACGACAAAAATAATCGGATACCGTGACGGTAAGATTTTTTCTCCGCTTCTTGTAAAAGCAAATGACCCGAAGGCTTCGCTTTACGGTGCTTTTGGCAAGTTTATAAGTGAAAATGGTTTGAGCCTTGACGATGTGGAAAAAGTTATGATAACAGGTGTCGGCTCAAGTGTTATCTCCGATAAGCTCTTTAATATTCCGATAAAGAGGATAGATGAATTTAAGGCTATCGGACGCGGCGGGTTGTTCTTAAGTGGACTTGACAAGGCGATTATCGTAAGCATGGGAACCGGTACGGCGTTTGTAGCAGCCAATAAGGATAATATTCGCCATGTCGGCGGAAGCGGTGTCGGCGGAGGAACATTGCTCGGGCTTTCAAACAGAATGCTCAATGTGCGTGATTTTGACGATATTGTAGAAACTGCAAAGAACGGCGATTTAAGCCAGATTGATTTGCTCATTTCCGATATAAGCTCGGAGGATGTGGGAAATCTTAAAGAGCATGTTACAGCGTCCAATTTCGGTAAAATAAGCGACCTTGCAACGAGCGGCGATTTAGCGCTCGGAATTATAAATTTGGTGTTCCAGACAATCGGCGTAATGTCTGTTTTTGCGTCATACGTGGAGGAGACAAAGCATATTGTCCTCACCGGAAATCTTACCAACGTGCCGCAGGCGCGTGAGATATTTGACGTTATGCAGTCGCTCTACGGAGTGGAGTTTATAATACCAAACCATTCGGAGTTTTCGACGGCTACCGGAGCTGCGCTTTCTTACAGTACAGAGGAGTAATTACATATGAAAACATCGCGATTAATACCGCAGGAGGAGCTTTTGCGGCAAAGAGAATATATGCAGCGCGTGCGCGAACTCAGCGGAGATCGGGTGCGATATGCCATGGTGGATACATACGGCTGTCAGCAAAATGAGGCGGACAGTGAACAGATACGCGGTATGCTCAGAGAAATGGGATATGTAAAAACCGATGATGAGAAGTTGGCGGATGTAATTATCCTCAACTCATGTGCGGTGCGTGAGCATGCCGAAATGCGTATTTTAGGCAATACCGGTGCGCTGCGGCATATCAAAAAGAATAAGAAGGATTTGGTCATAGGCATCTGCGGTTGCATGGCGCAGGAGCAGCACATGGCGGAGAAGATAAAAAAGAGCTATCCCTATGTGAATTTGGTTTTCGGTACGCATGCGCTTTATCGTTTCCCGGAACTTCTGTACAGAACTCTTACGGGCAAAAAGCGGGTGTTTGAGGTGTTTGACTCGGAAGGTGCCATTGCCGAGGGCTTGCCGGTTGAGAGAAGTGACTCGATTAAAGGCTGGGTTTCGGTAATGTACGGATGCAATAACTTTTGCTCATACTGCATCGTTCCGTATGTGCGTGGACGTGAAAGAAGCCGTGCCCCCGAAGCCGTGCTGGATGAAGTGCGTGGCTTGATTGCCTCAGGTATTAAAGATATTACTTTTTTGGGGCAGAATGTAAATTCATACGGCAAGGATTTAGACTGCGGTGTTGATTTTTCTGATTTACTCAGAATGACAAATGACTTGCCCGGTGATTTCAGAATTCGTTTCATGACAAGTCATCCAAAGGATGCGAGTAAAAAACTCTTTGAGACCATGGCAGAGTGTGACAAGGTTTCAAAGCATATTCATTTGCCGTTCCAGTCGGGAAGTGACCGAATATTAAAGCTCATGAACCGTCATTATGACAGGAAACAGTATTTGGAGCTTATTGAGTACGCTCGCAAACTCATGCCGGATATATCTATAACGAGTGATATAATAGTGGGTTTCCCGGGTGAGAGTGAGGAGGATTTTGAGGATACTCTTTCTTTGATTAAAGAAGTTGAGTTTGACGCACTTTTTACCTTCTTATACTCTAAGCGCAAGGGAACTCCTGCTGCAAGCATGGAGGATAACACACCTGATGCAGTAAAAAAAGAGCGTTTTGAAAGGCTGCTTGCAGTGCAAAACAAGGTAGCAGAGAAGAAAAATAAGCTCCTTACGGGGAAAGTGGTCAGCGTTCTCATCGAGCGCGAAGAGGATGAAGATGCCGAGCTTAATTTGCTTGCAAGAACGGATGAAAATCGTCCCGTGCGTGTTAGCGGTGATGCATCACTTGTGGGAAAATTCGCTCAGGTGGAGATAACAAAATGCGTTAAATGGTCTATGGAAGGCATACTTATACGATAAAGGGATAAGGGGATATACAAATGGCAAAGTTCTCGCCGATGATGACGCAATACCTTGAAATAAAAAAAGAATACAACGACTGTATTTTGTTTTTCAGACTGGGCGACTTTTATGAAATGTTCTTTGAGGATGCGAAGATAGCGTCTGAGGCGCTGGAAATTGCCTTGACCGGACGTGAGTGTGGGCAGGAAGAGCGTGCGCCAATGTGCGGGGTTCCGTACCATGCCTGCGAAACGTATATTGCGCGTCTTATTACCAAAGGATACAAGGTCGCTATTTGCGAGCAGACAGAGGATCCGTCTCAGACGAAGGGAATTGTCAAACGCGAGGTCGTGAGAATCGTTACGCCGGGAACGATTGTTGAAGCCAACATGCTTGATGACTCAAAAAATAACTTTATATGCGCCGTCTGCTCAAAAAACAGTCAGTACGGCTTATGCTTTGCGGATATTTCAACCGGCTCGGTATACGCATTTTCGCTTGAATTTGGCGCAAGTGAGGAAAATCTTATCAGTGAAATCGGAAAGCTTGCTCCAAGCGAGGTTATAGTGGATTCAAACATTGCAAAAAGCAAGGCGGTAATGGAGTTTCTGGTAAACAAGCTCCAAGTTTCCGTTTCCGCGGGGCTTGACAGTTTGTTTGATAGAAATACGGCGGCTCTCTCTCTTATGGCTCAGTTTAATGTTAAACATGTTGAAGATATAGGCATTGCCCAAGAGTCGGTTCTTGTTGAGACAGTCGGTGCGCTTATAGGGTATTTGCGCAATACTCAGAAAAAAGCGCTTATGAATATAAATCATATCAATTTCTACAGCCGCGATGAGCATATGCAGCTTGACCTTACCGCGCAGAGAAACCTTGAGCTTGTTGAAACAATGAGGAACAAGGATAAAAGAGGCTCTCTCATATGGGTACTGGATAAGACAAAAACCGCCGCAGGCGGCAGAATGCTGCGCCAATGGATAGACAAGCCGTTGATGAACGTATCTGCGATACAGCAGAGGCTTGATGCTGTTGAGGAGCTTTGCCAGAAAACTATAGTTCGTGAGGAAATGGCGCAGGCTCTTAAATCGGTTTTGGATATGGAGCGTCTGCTCGGTAAAATGCTTTATGGAACAGCCAACGCATGCGATTTAAACGCAATTGCTCAAACGCTCAGTATAGTTCCGGGTATAAAATCGCAACTTTATGACCTTACCGCGTTTGAATTCCATGCTATTGACAGGGAACTTGATAGCTTAACTGAAATTTACAATCTCATACACAGCGCAATTGACGACAACCCGGCAGTATCTGTTAAAGATGGAAATATAATACGTGAAGGGTATAATGCAACCGTCGATGAGCTGCGCGATATACTCAAAAACGGTAAAGCATATATTGCAAAAATCGAAAGTGACGAGAAAGAAAAGACCGGAATAAAGAATTTGAAAATCGGATATAACCGTGTTTTCGGATATTACATAGAGGTAAGCAAATCCAATATTGACATGGTTCCGGATACATATATACGAAAACAAACCCTTGCAAATGGCGAGAGGTATTTTACTGAAGAGCTAAAAGAAATGGAGAGCACCATCCTGGGTGCTCGCGACCATGATGTTGAGCTTGAATTTGAGCTTTTCAGTCATGTGTGCAACGAGGTGCTCAAATACATCGAGAGCATAAAGAAAACCGCAAGTGCTCTTGCTCATCTTGATGTGCTTATTTCTCTATCCAAGGTCGCGTCTGACAACGGATATGTAAAACCCATTGTTGACCAGTCGGATGTGATAAGCATCAAGGACGGTCGTCATCCGGTGGTTGAGAAAATGCTCTCGGACAGCTTGTTTGTTCCAAATGACACTGAGCTTGATTGCAATAACAATCGCATGTCTATAATAACCGGTCCGAACATGGCGGGTAAATCTACATATATGCGTCAGGTGGCTTTGATTGTATTTATGGCGCAAATAGGTTCATTCGTTCCGGCTAAAAGTGCTCATGTTGGCGTTGTAGATAAAATCTTCACCCGAATTGGTGCGTCGGATGATTTGACATCAGGCCAGTCAACCTTTATGGTTGAAATGAGTGAGGTAGCGGATATAATACGCAATGCCACTTCAAAAAGCTTGCTGCTTTTGGATGAAATAGGCAGAGGTACATCCACGTTTGACGGAATGTCTATAGCGCGCTCTGTGATTGAGTATACGGTAGATAAAGAAAAAATCGGTGCAAAGACCTTGTTTGCAACACATTACCATGAGCTTACGGACATGGAAAACGAGCTTGAGGGTATTAAAAATTATAATATAGCGGTTAAAAAACGTGGGTTTGACATCACGTTTCTCAGAAAAATCGTCAGAGGTCATGCGGATGAAAGTTACGGCATTGAGGTTGCAAAGCTTGCGGGCTTGCCTGAACAGGTTATAAACCGCTCTAAAGAAGTTTTGGATATGCTTGAATCCGGTGATGCGGGAAGTGTAGCCACGCACAGATTTAAAGAAGCGCAGGTTTCTGAGCCAAGCGGTGCGGAGCGCGAAATTTTAGAAAAACTCTGCACGATTGATGTGAATACACTCTCTCCGATAGAGGCACTTAATGCAATATTTGAGCTTTCCAATAAAGCAAAAAATGCACAGCTTTGTGCGCAGGAGCAAAACCAAGAGTAAAACATAAAAAAGAGGTGAAATTATGGCTGATATTCATGTGCTTTCTCCACATGTCGCAAATCTTATAGCTGCAGGTGAAGTGGTTGAAAGACCTGCGTCTGCAGCAAAAGAGCTTATTGAAAATGCAGTTGATGCGGGGGCAAATGCGATTACCGTTGAAATAAAGAACGGCGGAGTTGCATATCTGCGTGTGACGGACAACGGTTGCGGAATCAGCCGTGAGGACGTACCCAAGGCGTTTATGCGCCACTCTACGAGCAAGATAAGAAATGAGGAAGACCTTTCCCATATCGGTACCTTGGGATTTCGCGGTGAGGCGCTCGCGGCAATAGCCTCGGTATCAAAGATAGATTTACTTACTAAGCGTTTGGAAGATGAAATCGGTGTTAGCCTGCATCTTGAGGGCGGAAGCTCAGGGAAGTTGGAGGAAGCCGGCTGCCCGGACGGTACTACGATAGTCGTAAGAAGCTTGTTTTATAATACGCCTGCGCGAATGAAGTTTTTAAAGCGCGATGTAACCGAGGGCGCAGCGGTAGAAAGCGTAGTTATATCTGCCGCTCTCTCGCACCCGGAAATATCATTTAAATTCATTCGCGAGGGAAAGCAGGTAATCAAAACCCCTGGAGATAATGATTTGAAATCGTGTATATACAGCTTGTTTGGGCGCGACTTGGCAAACGGAATGCTCTGTGCCAAAAGCAGTATTGATGCCGTAAAGGTTTCAGGCTTTGTCTCAAAGCCCATTAATTCACGCGGAAACCGGATGATGCAGTACTTTTTTGTTAACGGACGACCGATAAAATCAAGGTTGCTTTCCGCGGCTTTGGATGAAGCGTATAAGAACTCGCTTATGAAGGGCAGATACCCTGCATGTGTTCTATTTATAGATATGCCGCTTGAGCAGGTGGACGTAAACGTTCATCCGGCAAAAATCGAGGTTAAATTTGCAAGAGAGCGCGAAATATTTGATGCGGTTCTGTTTGCTGCAAAATCAGGTCTCAGAGAGGATGACGGAAAATGCGCGGCTCAGTTTGAAAAGAATGAGCCTGAGTCGGTTAAAAAAGTTGAGCCTCAGCCTGAAAGAAATGTTGAATATGAGCCTAAAACAATAATTTCCGAGATACCGCGTATCAATCCACAGGTGAGGGTATTCGGGCAGAATGAAAATTCAAAACTTACCTTACGTCAAAATCTTACTGAGATGCCGTATAGCTCACCACACAGGGTTGAGAAGGCTGCGTTTGAAAGTGACGTATTTAAGCAAGAAGAAATCAGTTTGCCGCGAAAAGTTTTTGAAAAATCAGAGCCAAGAAATGATGTAATTATCCCGCAGGTTTCTAAAGAAGAGGTTATAAAGCCTTCAGAAAACGTTCAAGCAGAAGCTCTTGCCGAAGTGAAAGCGGATGATTGGCGAGTTGTCGGCGAGGTGTTAAACACATACATTATCGTTGAGCAGGGCGAGTCTGTTTTGCTTATTGATAAACACGCAGCACATGAGAGAATAATTTTCAATAGCCTCTCAAAAGAGAGGGATTGCATTCAAAGTCAGATGCTTATAACTCCGGTTATCGTTACGGCTACACGTCAAGAAGTTGTCGCACTTATTGAAAATAAGGACAAGCTTGAGTGTATAGGTTTTGAAATTGACGAGTTTGGAGATGACAGCGTTGCCGTGCGCAGATTGCCTGACGGAATCAGTGAAGGTGAGTGCGAAGCGGTTATAAATGAAATTTCGCAATCGCTTTTAGATGGGAAAACATTGAGTTCTCCGGAAAAACTTGAGGCGGTTTTCCATTCGGTTGCATGCAAAGCTGCTATAAAAGCTGGAAAAAAGAGTGAGTTTCAAGAGCTTAAGCAAATAGCTGACCGAGTTATGCGTGATTCGGAAATAAGATACTGCCCTCACGGTCGACCGGTCACGGTTGAGATGACGCGCTATCAGCTTGAAAAGCAATTTAAACGGGTGACCTGATGAAAAGAAAACCATTGATATGTATAGTAGGACCCACTGCATCCGGTAAAACCGCGCTTTCGTTGGCGCTTGCGGAAGCTTTTAAAGGTGAGATTGTATCAGCCGATTCCATGCAGATATATAAATCCATGAATATAGGCACTGCAAAACCTGATATGGAAGAGCGCAGGGGAATTGTGCATCATATGATGGATATTATTGAGCCTTGGGAAACATATTCTGTCGCAAGATATGTTAGTGAAGCATCCGCGGTTATTGACAGCATATGTGCGAGGAATAACATGCCGATTGTAGTCGGCGGGACCGGGCTTTATGTTGACAGCCTTTTGCGTGGAATGGATTTTGCCGCGCAGCCGAGTGATGAGGAGTACCGAAAAAGTCTTGAAGAACTCGCCGACAATGAAGGCGGCGAGAGACTTCTTGCGATGCTGCGTGAGGTTGATCCTGAGCAGGCGGGGAAACTCCACGAAAACGATAGAAAACGCATTATCAGAGCTCTTGAGGTTTATCATGTTACCGGTGAGTGCATTTCCGAGCACAATCGTAAAACCAAAGATTACCCGAAAAAATACGATGCGTGCATTATCGGTATGACATACAGAAACAGAGAGGTTTTGTATGACCGCATTAATATGCGCGTTGATAAAATGCTAAAAGACGGTATTTTAGATGAGCTGCGCGCACTTTTGTTAAGCGGCATAGATAAAACTGTTACCGCTTTCCAAGCGATAGGATATAAGGAATTAATGCCGTATATTGAGGGACAATGTACCCTTGAGGAGGCTGGTGAAAGCCTTAAGCAGGCAACGCGTCGCTACGCTAAAAGGCAACTCACTTGGTTTAGAAGAAATCCTGATATTAATTGGATTTATGCAGATGAAATGGAAAATTTTTCCGACCTTTTACACGCTTCGACTAATTTCATACGTTCTTGCGGTATAATAGAAGATGAAAATTAGAGAAAAGGAAGCGATAAAATGCAAAAGACAAGTAATCTCCAGGAAGTGTTTTTAAATTACGGACGTAAAGAGCGTGTTCCGATGACGGTTTTTCTGATGAACGGATTTCAGATGCGCGGCACAATTAAAGCGTATGATAATTTTACGCTGGTGCTTGACGTAGACGGACGAGAGCAGTTAATCTACAAGCACGCGATTTCGACGATTATCCCGGCAAGGTCTGTGCCCCTTATGCAGGATGATGCCGAAAGGGAGGTAGTGCAGGTGGAATAATCACCTGCGTAAATTATGAAACAAGGGCATTTTTTAACTACGATTATAGCTTCGGTTTTTGCGCTTTTTATAATCGCATATATGGGAATGCAGATATGGCGATGGGCATACAATCCGGTGCAGACGGTAAGCGCGGTGTACATAGAAACAGATGATGTTGTTGAGCTTAACGGATTTATTGTCCGTGATGAGAAGGTGGTTTCCACCGCTGCATCAGGTTCACTTGAAATGGTTGTAAGTGAAGGTGAACGTGCGGGAAAAGGCGACATGATTGCTGCGGTATATGCTAACGACAAAGCGCTTGAAAATCATAGACGAGTGAGCGAAATAGATGCGCGTATAGTCCAACTCAATGAGCTTATAAACCAGGGCAACGAGCTTATGGATATTGAAACTGCGGACAAAGCGGTTGCAGAGTATACGCAGACCCTCATGGATATGACGCAGAGAAATTCACTTTCTAACCTCACCTCTACGGTGGACGAGCTTAAGAACAAAACGCTCTCACGCGAATATATTTACAGGGATAAAAGCGGGCTTGCTGAAGTAATCAATGGGCTCAGGGATGAGAGAAAGCAATATGCGGCATCGGCAAAAATTCAAAAGAGAATTTATGCGCCTTGCGCAGGCTACTTTTCTCACAGTGTTGACGGTTATGAAAATGTATTTTCATATTCGGTTGTTAATGAATGGACACCGTCATATGTTGATGAGATTATAAAAAAAGAGGTCGTCGGAAATGCTGACGGCAGCGTAATAGGCAAGGTTGTTTCTGATTATACGTGGAAGTATGTTGCGCTTATTAACGAGGAGCAAGCCGAATATATCGGTGAGAGAAAAAAGGTAAAGCTCAAGTTTGACAGCGGCAATTACCCGCTTGTAGATGCTGAGATTGACAGGGTGAGCACACCGGAGGACGGAAAAGTTCTTATAGTTATTAAATGTACCAAGCATATATCGGATTTTACTATGCCAAGGTTTTTAAATGCCCAGCTTGTACTTAAGACGTATAGCGGATTGAAGGTGCCGAGAGAGGCTTTGCGCGTCGATGAAGAGGGCAATAACGGCGTTTTTTGCCTTATTGACTCGCAGGTTAAGTTTAAACCAGTAGAGACGGTTTTTGAGAAAGACAGCTACTATATAGTCGAATATGATTCTGCAAACACAAAATCTTTGCTTCTCTATGATGAGATAATAGTTGCGGCAAAAGAGCTTGAAAACAGAAAAGTATTAAAATAAAAAGTGCGGTGGTGAAAGAGAAATGAATGAGATTTTTGAAAATATCAAGCAGGTAAAGAGGAAAATTGCCGCGGCTGCAATAAGTGCCGGACGAGCACCAGAGGAAATAACGCTTGTGGCTGCGACGAAGATGAATGATGCGGACCGGGTAAAGCAAGCGGTTGAAGGCGGGGTTGATGTCGCGGGTGAAAACCGCGTTCAGGAGCTTATGGATAAATATGAGAAGGGCGCTTATGAAGGTGTTCCGCTCCATTTTATAGGAACACTGCAGACGAATAAAGTCAAATACCTTGTCGGAAAAGTTGATTTAATTCAGTCGGTTGACTCTATAAAACTTGCAAAAGAGATTTCGCGCGTTGCGGCAAAGCACGGTATTTGCCAGGATATACTCATTGAGATTAATATTGGCGGAGAGGAAAGTAAAAGCGGAATATCACCGTCAGAGCTTGAAGGATTTATTGAAGAAATTTCCAAAATGGAGAATATAAGAGTTCGCGGATTGATGACAATTCCGCCAATTTTGTCGTATGCCGCAAAAAATGAGCCATATTTTAGAAAAATGAAGGAATTATTTGTTGACATTAGCGGAAAAAAATACGATAATATTAGTATGGATATTTTGTCTATGGGAATGAGCAGCGATTTTGAGGAAGCGATACGATGCGGCGCTACAATGGTGCGTGTCGGAACCGGAATTTTCGGAGCGCGGCATTATTCCTAAATAAAAAAGAGACATTTCAGGAGGATAAAAACATGGGCTTTATAGACGAATTTAAGAAGTGGGCTAAAATTGAAGCGGATGATGAGGACGACGAGTTCGAAGAATTTCCTGCTCCCCGTCGTCATTCAAGAAGAGATGATGATTTTGACGATGCCTTCGAGAGCCGCCGCAATAATAAGGATAAGGTAGTTAACATCCATACTACAACCCAGCTTCAGGTTGTTCTTGTCAAGGCAGAGCGTTATGACAACTCGACTGAAATTGCAGACCACCTTAAAGAGCGCAGAACCGTTGTCTTAAATCTTGAGACAACAAACAAAGATGTTGCTCGTCGTGTTCTGGACTTTTTAAGCGGTGTTGCATATGCAATCGGCGGAAGAATTCAGCGCGTTGCAAATAATACCTTTATCATTACTCCTTATAACGTTGATTTAAAAGGAGATTTAATTGACGAATTGGAAAACAACGGTCTGTATTTCTAACGGAAAGAGCAGGGAAAGAGTAAGATGATTTTTTTGCTGCGGCTATTAAGCAATATCGTTATGGCTATTACCCGTGTATACGAGTTCTTGCTTGTTGCGCGTGCAATCAGCTCATGGCTGCCGGTGGATTTTTCAAATCCGATAGTAAATTTTTTATACACGGTTACTGAGCCACTTTTAGCACCTGTGCGAAATTTGCTCTTTAAAATCCAATTTTTCAGAAATTGCCCGATAGATTTTTCTATGATCGTTTTATTTATGATATTTGAAGTTATACAGTCATTTTTCTACTATTAAGAAAAAAATAATAACCGGGGGACAATGATATAAAATGATGACACCTCAAGAAATTCGTGATATTCAATTTGATAAATCAGTTTTCGGCGGTTACGACATGGGCGCCGTCGATGAGTTCTTAGCTGAACTTGGTGCTGATTACAGTGCTCTTTATAAAGAAAACGCAGTTTTAAAAAACAAGCTTAAACTGCTTGCTGAAACCGTTGAAGAGTACCGCAGCGTTGACGAGGCAATGCGCAAAGCGCTTGTCACCGCGCAGAACATGGCAAATGATATGGTAGCTGATGCTCAGAAAAAGGCAAATGAGCTTATTGCTAATGCAAGTAGTATCGCGCAATCGCGTGTTACTGACCTGGCTAATAAGATTACCCAGGAGGAAAAGCGTTTGGTGGAAGCGAAGCGTGCAACTGAAAAGTTTGCTGATGAGCTTTTGAGTATGTATAAGCAACAGGCAGAGATGATTCACGGAATTATCCCACTCACCGAAGTTGCTGAAGAAGAGTCGTCTATGGATGATACGCTTACTCTTGCAACCGAGCAGATAAGCCAGTCTGTCGAAGCTGCGCTTAACAGTTTGCAGAGCCTTCAGGCAACCGAAGAAGAAACCTCACTGTCAGCTGATGAGATGGTACATAACATTGAAAAACAAATCGAAGAAAAGGCTGTTGAAGAGCTTGGTGGCAAGGATAAAGCTGATGCGCGTGTATCCAGCTACACCGTAACCGGCGATGCTGAGCCTGAAATAGAAGAGGATGACGGTCAGATTGCTTTTGGCAGTGTCAAGCAGGAAAAGATTGAAGATGCCACGAAGAAATTTGATTTAAGTGAGCTCAAGTTCGGAAAGAATTACGATTTTGACGACGATAAATAATTAAGTTTAAAAGGGGCTGCCGTGTTAAGAGGCAGCCCTGTTCTTACAATGATTGGAGAGAATAGCAAATGCTTGAGATAATTGCCTTTGCCCTTATGATGGCGGCAGATCAGTTGACGAAGTTGTGGGCTATATGTAAGCTTAAACCTATTGGAACATTTGAGCTGTTACCCGGAATACTGCATCTTACTTATGCTGAAAATACCGGAGCTGCTTTTTCAATTTTTCAAGGCAAAACCTCTTTTCTTATAATTCTTCCGGTTATTGTTTGTTTAGTAATTGTGTACTATCTTTTTTCAAAGCGTGCAAAGCATATGCTTGAAAGATGGTCTCTTGTTCTTATATTAAGTGGTGCAGTCGGTAATATAATTGATAGGATAATGCGCGGCGCGGTGGTGGATTTTTTGGAAATTCGCCTGTTTGAATTTGCGATTTTCAATGTTGCGGATATATTCGTAACAATAGGCGCGGTGCTTCTTTTTGTTTATATACTTTTTTTAGCAGATGAAAAGGATAAAACGCCATGACGGAAGAAAAAATACTCACAGTCGGAGAAGAAGAGAGCGGCGCAAGGCTTGACAGCTTTATTGCCAAAAATATGGATATTTCGCGCAATGCTGCCGTCTTGGCTATAGAAGAGGAGCGCGTGACTTTGGGCGGAGTGGCACTTCGCAAAAACCACAGGGTTGCAAGTGGAGAGCGGTATTGTGTCCTTTTACCTGAAATAAGGGAAATTGAAGTAGTTGCGCAAAATATCCCGCTTGATATTGTGTATGAGGATGAGTATTTGCTTGTTATCAATAAGGCACAGGGGATGGTAGTCCATCCAGCAGCAGGGAATTGGGATGGAACTCTTGTAAATGCGCTTCTGTATCATTGTGGGGACAGCTTGTCCGGAATAAACGGAGTGCACAGACCCGGTATTGTGCATAGGCTTGATAAGGATACCAGCGGTTTAATGCTCGTGGCTAAAACTGATGCTGCGCATCAGGGGCTTGCAAATCAAATCGCGGAGCATTCGGTAAGGCGTATATATAACGCAATTATCATAGGGCATCTGCGCGAGAGTGAAGGATGCGTAAATTTGCCGATAGGTCGTCATGTAACTGACCGCAAAAAAATGTGTGTTACCGCCAAAAATTCAAAAGAGGCTATAACCCATTACAGAGTCCTTGAGGAGTATAGCGGATATTCATTTGTTGAGTGTAAGCTTGAGACCGGAAGAACGCATCAGATACGTGTGCATATGGCACATTTAGGGCATCCGGTACTAGGTGATACGGTTTACGGCCAGAAAAGTGCAATCTTCGGTTTGCAAGGGCAGTGCTTGCATTCAAAGACCGTATCGTTTGTGCATCCGATAAGTAAAAAAGAGATGCATTTTGAGTCTGAACTTCCGGAATATTTTAAAAATGTAATAGATAGAATTAACAAGCGCTGAAGAAAAACTTCAGCGCTTGTTAATTAAATATTATCTTCCAACTCAGCTTTAATTTCACATAGCATTTTTTCATCTTGCGCGGTTAATTCTGCACTTTCTAAAAGGTCAGGGCGTTTTAAGAGTGTACGGCGTAGGGATTCGCGCCTGCGCCATTTTTTTATGTTGGCATGATGACCGGAGAGGAGAATTTCAGGTATCGCACGACCGTGCCATTCGGCGGGACGTGTGTACTGTGGATACTCCAAAAGCCCATTGTAATGGCTCTCTTCAGTAAAGCATTCCTCGTCGGAGAGGACACCCGGCAAAAGCCTGCACACGGCATCAGCGAGTGCCATTGCGGGGATTTCGCCGCCGGTGAGAACAAAGTCACCCATGGATATTTCTTCGTCAACGCATTCCTCAATAAATCTCTCGTCGATTCCTTCGTAGTGGCCGCATACTAAAATCAAGTTTTTTGATTCAGCGGCTAATGCGCGCGCTTTGGATTGATTGAAGACTGAACCCTGGGGGGAGAGGTATATGGTGTATGCATCTTCGGAAGAGCAGTTTTGGCGGACATGCTCCCATGCATTGTAAAGTGCATCGGCATACATCACCATGCCCATACCGCCGCCGTACGGATAGTCATCCACTTGTTTTTGCTTGTTTTTAGTATAGTCCCTGATTTGATGGCATTCTATAGTTATCAGCCCCTGTCTGCATGCTCGGCCGATTATGCTTTCGCCCATCATTGCGTTTACTGCATCAGGGAACAGTGTTAAAATATCAATCCGCATTTATACCGCCTCCGGTTTCCATGCCGGGAATCAGAGAGACTGTTATCTTTCCGGCTGATAAGTCGGTTTCATGGATAAATTCTTTTACTGCAGGTATCATGTATTCCTTATCTCCGCGTACAACGTATACGTCCTGGGCGG
>JAZTXE010000111.1:0-25415 GCA_045636205.1 Eubacteriales bacterium | reverse complement strand
AGCTTAAGCTGCGGCTTGAAAGTGTAGGATATAAATTCAGAGCTGTCCTTTACAAAGCTCATGCTCTTTACGTTTAATTCGTCTAAAATAATCTGCTGATAGAGAACATCGAGCTCGCGCTCAGCCTGAACAAACATTTTTGCAAGCGGCTGACGGTTTTTGCGATTTCCCGCATTACGTGCCGCACGTCCCAAAGTAACTATCTGCAAAAGCTCGTCCATGTCCTGCTCAAGTGATGTGTCAATCCATGCCTCATCCGCTACCGGATAATCGCAAAGGTGTACGCTCTCAGGAGCAGACTTGTCGATGTTACATACAAGGTTCTGATAAACATCCTCGCAGATGAACGGGGTAAGTGGAGCTGCAAGCTTTGCAAGCGTGGTGAGAGCGGTGTAAAGCGTCATGTAAGCGCTTATCTTATCATCAGTCAGCTCGGTTGCCCAGAAACGCTCACGGCTGCGTCGTACATACCAGTTGCTCAAATCGTCAATGAAATCCTGCAGTACGCGGGTTGCATCCGGAATTAAATAGTTTTCAAGGCAATTATCAACCTCTTTTACCAGAGAGTTCAAGCGGCTGAGAACCCAGCGATCCATAACCGTAAGCTTATCGCGCTCAAGCGTGTACTTAGTCGGGTCAAAGTTATCAATATCCGCATAGAGGACATAGAAAGCGTATGTGTTCCAGAATGTGGAGAGGAATTTACGCTTGCCCTCAACAACCGCTTTCTCATGGAAACGGTTGGGAAGCCACGGAGCAGAGTTACTGTAGAAATACCAGCGGATTGCATCGGCTCCGAATTTCTCAAGGGCATCAAACGGGTCAACCGCATTGCCCTTGGATTTTGACATCTTCTGACCGTTTTCATCCTGAACGTGACCTAAAACAATTACGTTTTTATAAGGAACTTCGTTGAAAAGAAGTGTCGAAATAGCAAGAAGTGAATAGAACCATCCACGCGTCTGGTCAACCGCCTCAGAGATGAAGTCGGCAGGGAACTGCTGCTCGAAAAGCTCCTTGTTCTCAAACGGATAGTGGTGCTGAGCAAACGGCATAGCGCCCGAGTCAAACCAGCAGTCAATAACCTCGGGAACACGCTTCATCTGCTTTCCGCACTTTTCACAGGTAATGGTTACCGCATCTACATACGGACGGTGCAGCTCAATCTCCTCTGGACAGTTGGGGGACATGCTCTTGAGCTCTTCAATGCTTCCGATTGCATGGCGGTGTCCGCACTCACATTCCCAGATGTTGAGCGGAGTACCCCAATAACGGTTACGGCTTACACCCCAGTCCTGAAGATTTTTAAGCCAATCGCCAAAACGGCGCTCGCCGATGCTTGACGGCATCCAGTTGATAGTGTTATTCAAGCGAATCATGTCGTCCTGAACCTCGCGCATGCGGATGAACCATGACTCCTGCGCATAGTAGATGAGCGGGGTGTCACAACGCCAGCAGAAAGGATAGCTGTGCTCAAACTTCGGTGCTGAGAACAGCAGACCGCGTGCATCCAAGTCCTTGAGAACTTCAGGATCCGCATCCTTGCAGAATACGCCCGGCCATGCGGTTTCCTTGGTCATCTCGCCCTTGGCATCTACAAGCTGAACCAGAGGCAGATTATAGTTTCTGCCAACCTGTGCGTCATCTTCACCAAAAGCCGGAGCGATATGAACAATACCCGTACCGTCAGTAAGGGTTACATAGTTATCACAAGTTACATACCAGCACTTTTCAGCCGGGGATACGAAGTCAAAGAGCGGCTCGTATTCCTTGTATTCCAAATCTTTTCCAACGAATTTTTCGAGTATCTCGGTCTCTTCGCCCAAAACCGAGTTTACCAAAGCTTCCGCCATGTAGTAAACCGTGTCACCGTTTTTGCATTTTACATAGCTTTCAACCGGATTTACGCACAGTGCAACGTTTGACGGAAGAGTCCACGGTGTGGTTGTCCATGCAAGAAAGTATGCATCTTCACCCTTGACCTTGAACTTTACAACCGCAGAACGCTCTTTTACATCCTTGTACCCCTGAGCGACCTCGTGGCTGGACAGAGGAGTTCCACAGCGCGGGCAGTAGGGAACAATCTTAAAGCCCTTGTAGAGCAGACCGCGCTCCCAAATCTTTTTCAGTGCCCACCATTCAGATTCGATAAAGTCATTGTGATAGGTTACATACGGGTCATCCATATCTGCCCAGAAACCGACGGTCTTGGAAAAGTCTTCCCACATGCCCTTATATTTCCAAACGCTCTCTTTGCATTTCTCAATAAACGGCTCAAGACCATATGCCTCAATCTGCTCCTTACCGTCAATATTGAGAAGCTTCTCAACCTCAAGCTCAACCGGCAGACCGTGTGTGTCCCAACCGGCTTTTCTCGGAACCTGATAGCCCTTCATTGTGCGGTAGCGCGGAATCATGTCCTTAATAACGCGGGTGAGAACATGCCCGATATGTGGCTTTCCGTTAGCAGTAGGCGGGCCGTCATAGAAGGTATAGGTAGGACCTTCTTTGCGTGACTCAATGCTCTTTTCAAAGATTTTGTTTTCTACCCAGAATTTCGCAGTTGCTTTTTCGCGCTCGACGAAATTCATGTCTGTACTTACTTTTTTGTACATCTTTCTATTCCTCCTCGGATTTGGAAAATAAAAGAGCTTCGCCCTGTATTCACAGGACGAAGCTTTGCTTCTTAAACCACCTATTTCTACATACTGTCATATGAGTTCCCGGTAACGGCGGAAAACCGGCAACGCCTATTTGGACAGGAATCCGTTCAGCGTGCAACTGCAGAGTGATATTCAGCAAACCATACTCGTGCCGGGCTTGCACCGTCCCCGACTCGCTTGGACTTTTCAGATATGCCTACTGTCTCTGTAAAGCGTCTTTGACAAATATAAAAATACATTAAATAAAATAGCACAGAAAATACATTTTGTCAAGCAAAAACTAAATTAAACGCAATAAAGTTATGAGTTTAAATTAATAAGCAGAGCAATGTAAAAATGCTCTGCTTAGATAATGCATCATTTAGTTTTCATCTTCCTCTTTTGCACGGTCCTTTGAGAGCTCGGAGTAAATCTTATACCCGATTGCAATCGCAATAATAACTGCGAGTATCAGGAAAAGAGCTTTTATCTCGCCACTGGAGGTCAGAACAACTGCGGAGAGACCGAGTAAACCGCTCATCAGATAAAGAATTGTAACCGATTGCTTCTGGTTAAATCCCATGTCTATCAAACGGTGATGCACATGACCGCGGTCGGGAGCCATCGGGCTCTTTCCGCTGAGCACGCGACGACCTATAGCAAACGCTGTATCAAAAATCGGAAGACCTAAAATCAGGAAAGGTACCGCAAATGAAACTATTGCATAGAATTTAAATAATCCCTGAATAGAGATTGTCGCCAAAATAAAACCTAAGAAAGTAGAACCAGTATCTCCCATGAAGATTTTTGCCGGGTTTAAGTTGTACGGCATAAATCCGATGCATGCACCCGCAAGAGCCGCCATCACCATAGCCATGTTCCATTCGCCGACAATGACTGCAATAACAAGCAGGGAGAACGATGCTATTGAAGATACACCAACCGCAAGACCGTCCAATCCGTCGATAAGATTAACTGCATTTGTAATTGCAACTATCCATATAACCGTGACCGGTATGGACCAAAACCCTAAATGAATATACGGGTTATCGCTGAAGATATTCGGATTTGAAAAGGTCTCTATACGCAGATTGCCGTACATTACCACAATTAACGCCGCAAGTATCTGCACGCAGAATTTAAGCATTGCATTGAGCGGGACAATGTCATCTATAATTCCAAGAACTACGATTACAACTGCACCTAAAAGAATGCCTTGGAGCATGCGGTCAATATCTGCAAAAAGGAGAACTGCAAACAAGAAGCCTAAAAATATTGCAAGACCTCCCAGGCGGGGAATAGGGGTTTTGTGCATACGCCGTGCGTCCTTCGGCACATCTATCGCACCGACCTTGCATGCGAGAGTTTTAACTAACGGAGTAAGAGCAAAGGATATTATTCCTGCAGCTGCAAATGCTCCGATTACCCAAATGACGATTTTTATATCAATGCCCAACATTTTAACACAGCTCCTTATTTAGCTATAAAGCCTACTTTTTTGCGAACCTTGGTCATTGTGCGCTCTGCAATGGAAGAAGCACGGGCAGCATTGTTTTTGCATATCTCCATAAGATAATCTTTGTTTTTAAGAAGATCTTCGGTTTTCTCACGAATAGGTCTTAAAAGCTCAACTACCGATTCACCGACTGCTACTTTAAAATCACCGTAACCGCGACCTGCAAATTCGTTTGTTATCTCCTCAAAGGATTTACCGGTTGCAATGGAGTAGATAGTCATCAGATTATTAACGCCGTGCTTGCCTTCGCGGTATTCTACAACCGCTTCACTGTCGGTTACTGCACGCTTGAACTTGCGCATAATGTCCTCAGGTTTGTCAAGTAAGAGTATCTTAGCGTTTGCGTTCTCATCAGACTTGGACATTTTCTTTTCCGGCTCAGCAAGGCTCATGATACGGCCACCGATTTTCGGAATATACGGCTCAGGAATGGTAAAGGTATTTCCGTGAACGCCGTTAAAGCGCGTTGCCACATTGCGGGTAAGCTCAAGATGCTGCTTTTGGTCATCGCCTATCGGAACTAAGTCCGCCTGGTAGAGAAGTATGTCCGATGCCATAAGCACAGGGTAATCAAAAAGACCTGCGTTTACATTGTCCGCGTGGCGTGCGGACTTGTCCTTAAACTGAGTCATGCGCGAAAGCTCGCCAAACATTGTATAGCAGTTTAAAATCCAGGAAAGCTCAGCGTGCTGCGGAACCTGGCTTTGTATGTACATTATATTCTCGTTCGGGTCAAGACCGCAGGCGATAAGAAGAGCCAGAACTCCAAGTGATTGCTCGCGGAGTTTTTTCGGATCCTGACGGACCGTGATGGCATGCATATCAACTACGCAGTATAGGCAGTTGTAATCATGCTGCATTTTAACCCAGTTGCGAAGTGCGCCGATGTAATTTCCGAGCGAAATATCTCCGGACGGTTGAATTCCAGAGAAAATAATCTTTTTACGTTCCTGTTCCATAGGTAAATCCTCTTTTCAATGAAATAAAAACACGGAGTTTCCACCGTATAAAATTCCTTTTAACCAATATATTTTAGCACATTACAACACATAAGGCAAGAAAGAAAAAGCAGAGGTTTTAAAATTTAAACCTCTGCTTAAAATATGTTGGTTTATTTCTTGCGCTCCAGTATACGCTGGAAGTTTCCGCCCAGAATTGCCTTCTTAGTATCGTCTGAAATATCAGCCAGCGCGATACGCGCGACTGTATGAATCGGACTGTAGAAGGGCATGTCCGAACCGAAAAGAATACGATCATTGTTCATATCGGCTGCAAGCCATTCGATATTTCCCTGAAAAGCCATTGAAAGTGCAGTGTCACCGTAGACATTGCTATACTTGTTTATTACGTCAATCGCCTTTGTCATAGCGGTTACATCCGCGCCACTGTGTCCCATGATAAATGTGATGTTAGGATACTCACGGGCAAGCTTTTCGATAATACATACCTGAGCGATACCCCAAATGTGTATCAGGATAAGCATGGAACGTTCGTTGGCATATTCAAAAACCGGTATATAGCCCTTGTAATCAAGCGGTCTGCCGTGCTGATTCTGATGCAGCTTTATGCCTATGATGTTCTCACTTACATTGCAGCGCTCGTACTCTGAAATAATATCCTCGGGGTAATTCGGGTTGAGGGTTACATATCCGAGAACACGGTCCGGAAACTTGCGTATAGCGTCAAGGAGCATGTTGTTTCCGTATACATAATCAGGTCCGATAGACGCAAAAGCAGAAATTGCGCATTTGTCAATTCCTAAAGAGTCCATTGAATTTACCATTTGTTCAACGGTTCCGTCCTGAGGGATGTGAAACTGCACCCATTTACCCAAGTGGTTGTGACAGTCAAGAACCGGAAACTCGGTTATCGGCTGACCGTTTAATATCTTTTCTTTCCAGTTAATCACAGCAGAACACCTCCGAGTAATTCATTTAAGTTTTCGCATGCGATGCGCTCTTTGTCCGATGCGGAGATGTTTGAGTATGTAATAAGAGCTACTGCAGAAGCACCGCTGCCGACCGGCATGTTAGAACCGAAAACCAAGCGGTTTGCACCAAATACTTCGCACATATCCTGTATAACATCTTGACCCTTGATACCGGAGGTTTCAACATATAAATTAGGAAACTTCTTCATGAGCGGATAGAGGTTGCGCGATACGCGGTAGGTAACGTTTGTGAACAAAAGCTTGAGCTTGGGATGTGCACTGAGAATTTTAAACAGCCCTTCAAATTCACGGTCAATCGAGTTCATGTCCAGAATAAGAGGGATGTTGTGCGTCTCGAGTGCTGAGTACAACTCTCCGCAATTCCATTCAGAGAGCGAGAAGAAATAATCTGCGGCGGTCGGGCAGAGGGTAATAACTTTAACATCTGCCGCGTGCATCTGGGAAATGAGCTCTTCGGGAGCCGGAAACTCGTTTGTGTGGTGGGGAAGTGCAACCCAAACCGGACTAAGAGAAGAGTCGTTTTTAATTTCGTCGAGAAGTATTTTGTTACCGTCAATAGCATCAAACTCACGCGCTATTGAATGAGAAACCAAAGCTTTCTCAATGCCGTACATGTCCATGTACTTTAATAAATCCTCTTTTTTATAAAAGGAATGGGGAAAGACCACCCTGCGTCTTCCGAAAGATGCGTTGCAGTCAAAAAAATGTAATGTCTGCATGTGTTACATCATCTGCCTTTCTGTGACATCCATAAAGTTTTGTAAGAGTTTTATCTACGATTAAAGTATATCACAAATAAATTCGGTTTCTATATTTTGGGGTCAAAAAAATACAATCCGCGTAGTTTGAAGCTGCACACGGGTGAGTAACCGTAAAGAAAATGCGTATTTGGTTGACATTTTCCTGATTAGGTAATACACTTATTCTATATATTTAATAGGTAACGGTGATAAAATGGAAAATAAAAAGAACACAAATGCAGCGTGTCCTGCTGCCAAAAAATGCGGCGGATGTCAGCTGCAGAATATGTCATATGCAGAGCAACTGAGCTATAAACAGAAAAAGGTTGAAAGATATATAGGTGGGTTTTGCAAAGTAAACCCGATAATTGGCATGGAAAATCCGCTCAATTACAGAAAAAAGGTTCAGGCAGCATATTTTACCGGTCGCGGGCGCAAAATACTTGCGGGTGTTTATCAGTCGAATTCAAACTCAATAACTCCGGTCGATAAGTGTATGATACAGTCAACCGCGGCAAATAAAATTATTGAGACGATACGGAAAATGCTGCCCGACTATAAGCTTGAGCCGTTTGATTTACGCTCAGGTCGCGGAAATTTAAGGCATGTGCTCATCCGCGAGGGTGCCGAGAGCGGGCAAATAATGGTGGTTCTCGTCACGGCTTCGCCGATTTTCCAGCTTAAAAAGCATTTTACAAACGAGCTTGTCCGCCGCCATCCGGAGATAACAACGGTTATCCATAATGTAAATAAGGATTATGACGGACTTATGCTCGGGAGTTTCGAAACCGTGCTCTACGGAAAAGGCTGGATAGAGGATAGTCTCTGCGGGCTTAAATTCCGCATTTCCTCACGCGCGTTTTATCAGATAAATCCGCCTCAGGCGCAGGTGCTCTATGAGAAAGCCATAGAGTATGCCGGGCTTACTGGAAAAGAGCGCGTTGCGGATGCATACTGCGGCGTGGGAACGATAGGTCTTATCGCGTCGAAAAATGCAAAGCAGGTGTGGGGTGTCGAGTCTAACCGCGATGCGATACGCGACGCTATATCAAACTCGAAGGGGAACAATATAAAAAATGTGCGCTTTGTAACCGCGGATGCGGGCGAATGGATGGAGAATTTGGCGGACGCGGGTGAGACTCTCGATGTGGTGTTTTTAGATCCGCCGCGCGCGGGTTGCAGCCGAGAGTTTTTGGATGCCCTCGTGCGCTTAAACCCCGAGCGGGTTGTGTATGTATCCTGCAACCCCGAAACGCAGGCGCGCGATTTAAGAGTTCTTAAAAATGCAGGCTACCGCGCGGTAGAGGCAACTCCGGTCGATATGTTCCCGTTTACTAACCATGTTGAGTGCGTCGTGCGACTATGTCGGGAAAGTTAAATATAATGGAGGTATAAAAATGAAAAATAATGTATTTATAATGGGTGACAGTTACTCAACTTATGAGGGATATATTCCAGAAGGGTATCACTTTTATTATGGCGATAAAAGAACGGAAAATCCCATTGTTAAGGGAGTAGAAAAAACTTGGTGGAATAGGTTGGCAAACGAAAACAACCTGAATATAATACTTAACGATAGCTTTTCAGGTTCAACGATTTGTAATACGGTAAGAGAAGCACTTACTGTTGAATCATCGTTTGTTAGCAGAATTGATAAATATATAGCCGAAAAAATTTTTACCGAAAATAAAATCAACACCATGTTTATATTTGGAGGAACAAATGATTCTTGGATAGATGCTCCTGTTGGAAATCTTAAGTATTCAGATTGGATCGATGAAGAGTTGAAGTGTGTGTTGCCTGCATTTTGCTACCTAATCAACAGAGCAAAAGAAGTTGTTGAAGATGTAATTGTTATCATAAACACTGATTTAAAACAAGAAATCACCAAAGGTTTCATAGAAGCTTGTGAAAAAAATGAAATTAAATATTTATGTCTTAAAGAAATAGACAAGGTAAATGGTCATCCTACTGAGTTAGGAATGAAGCAAATCTCCGAACAAGCTATGGAGTGCTTACATAAAAAATAAAACGTAAACAATTTTTAATTGACACTGTCTCAGACACCACACAGGCCACATTGAGTGCGTAATAAAGCTTTGTCGTACATAGCATTTGCTATATCAAAACATATCAAAGGATGATATATAAATGTGTACAGCGGTAAGCTATAAAACAAAAAATCACTATTTTGGACGGAACTTGGATTTGGAAAGAGGATATAACGAGGGTGTAGTAATCACGCCACGTAATTTCGGTTTTTCATTCCGTTATGTAAAGGAGTATAACAACCACTATGCGCTGATTGGCATGGCGGCGGTTGTAAATAATTATCCGCTGTATTTTGAAGCGACGAACGAAAAAGGCTTGAGCATGGCGGGGCTTAATTTTCCTCAAAATGCCCATTACGGTGAGGTTTCTGGTAGCAAAGAAAATATCGCACCGTTTGAGCTGATTCCGTATCTTTTGGGACGCTGCAGCACCACAGATGACGCGGAGCGGTTATTAAAAAAATTAAACGTGGTAAATTGCAACTTCAGTGATGAGCTTGCCAATACGCCGCTTCACTGGATTGTTTCGGACTGTTGCAAATCAATAACACTGGAATGCACTGTGAATGGGATGAAGGTATACGATAATCCGTTTGGCATACTGACTAATAACCCGACGTTTGAGTATCATCTTACCAATATAAATAATTATATGAGTCTGCATGAGGGCTCGGCTGGAAATGAGATGTGCCCAAATCATTCACTTTCAAATTATAGTTTGGGAATGGGAGCCCTTGGTTTGCCCGGCGATTTCTCAAGTGCATCAAGATTTGTAAAGGCAGTGTTTGTAAAAGAAAAATCTGTTTGCGACGGAAATGAAAAGGAAAGCGTAAACCAATTTTTTCATATCCTGCAGTCAGTCGCAATGCCAAAAGGCTGTGTTGTGACTGCAAGCGGAGAGTATGAATATACGCGTTATTCCTCATGCTGCAATACAGACACGCAGACATATTACTATACTACGTATAATAATTCGGAAATAAAAAAAGTCGATATGCATACAGTGGAATTAGACGGAGATAAACTGTCTGTTTACCCGATAGAAGAATAAGGAGAGGGCTATATATGAGTGCGATTGTGGTTTATAAATCTAAATACGGTTCTACGAAGACTTATGCCGAGTGGATTGCTGAGGAGCTTGGGTGCGCTGCGGTGGATGCTAAAACTGTAAAGGTGGATGACTTGACTGCGTGTGATGCCATAGTTTACGGCGGAGGACTCTACGCAGAGGTTATAAACGGCGTAAGCCTGATAACGAAAAATCTCAGTAAGCTTGATGGTAAGAAAATCGCCGTGTATTCGACCGGGATAACACCGCTCGATTGCAGGGAATATTACGATAAACTTGTGATAGAGAAAAACTTTAAGCCGGAAATGCTTGATAAGATTAAAGTTTATAATTTTCTCGGCAAAATGGTCATAGAAGAGCTTTCGCTTCCTCACAAAACCGCCCTTAAAACGTTAAAAAAGATTATGTCGGGCAAGGAAAACCCGACAATGATGGAGAAGATGCTAATAGACCTTTGCGATGCGAGCGGGGATTTTTCGGATAAAGCCGCGATAAGCGAGCTTGTAAGGTACATAAAGGGTTAACAGGGAATAATACATAGTAAAAGCGGGATGTTGATATGATATACATAATTGCAAATGAGATTTCCGGAAAAGGAAAGGGTGCGCAGGCGTTAAATAAAGTGCAGAAGTATCTGAGCGTGCGCGGTGAGGAGTACATAACATTTATATCCGAGTATTCCGGGCACAGTACACTTCTTGCAGAAAAAGCGTGTGGTAAGGATGACTGTACGCTGGTTATTGCAATAGGCGGTGACGGAACGTTTAGTGAAGTTTTATCCGGAATGAATTTGAACGTACCGATAGCGTTTGTGCCTGCGGGGACAGGTAACGATTTTGCCGCAGGGGCAGAGCTTCCTTCGGATGTGGAAGAAGCGATTTCTGATGCACTCTCCGGCGGCGCTAAAGAGTTTGACATTCTTGACGTAAACGGAAGACGTTGCCTGAATATAGCCGGTACCGGATTTGATGTTAATGTTCTTCTCATGGAAGAAAAGGTCAGAAGGTTTATAAAGAATAAAATCAGCTATAAAATTGCACTTTTTTTGTCACTTATTTCACTAAAGTTTACGGAGATTGAACTTAAAGTCGATAACGGAGAAAAAAGAAATCTTTCTGTACTTCTCGTAGCTGCGGCAAACGGTAAGTATTACGGTGGAGGCATGCCTATATCTTTAGATGCCAGATGCGATGACGGCTTTATAGACCTTGTTGTAATAAAGAAATTACCCCGTATAAAAATTCCTTATATATTCCTAAGGTTTTTCCAGGGAAGACTTAAAGAAGTCACAGAATACGTAGAAATCCACAGATGCAGAAGGGTGGAGTTTTCCACAATCAATAAATTACCTGTTAATATCGACGGCGAGCTTTTATCAGGGGATGAAATCACCGTGGAGGTCCAGCCAAAAGCGCTGCGCATAGCTTGCAATGTAGCATCCCGATGTGAAGTCGAGTGCTAATAATACGCGGCTTTAAAAAAACATAAAATGAAACGGAAAACAGTGGACTTTTTAGGTAAAATATGATTTAATAATATATAATGCAGATTTTTAAACAAATGGAGTTGATGATGATGAAGCGAACATCTGTAAAAAGTTTGTATCGTGAAAGTGAAAAGTACGCAGGTCAGACCGTGACAATCGGCGGTTGGGCGCGTACAATACGCGATTCAAAGGTATTTGGATTTATCGAGATTAATGATGGCTCATTCTTCAAGAGTGTGCAGGTTGTAATTGATGATAAGCTGGAAAATTTTAAGGAAATTGTAAAACTCAATGTAGGAAGCGCATTGATTATAACCGGAACGGTTGTAATGACGCCTGAGGCGAAGCAGCCGTTTGAGATTAAGGCGGATAAGGTGGAGATAGAAGGTGAGTCTACCCCAGATTATCCGTTGCAGAAGAAGCGCCATTCAATGGAGTTTTTGAGAACTATTGCATATCTGCGCCCGCGTACCAACACTTTTTCTGCGGTGTTCCGCGTAAGAAGTGCGGCGGCATATGCTATCCATAAATTCTTCCAGGACCGCGGCTTTGTGTACGCGCAAACCCCGATTATAACCGGCAGCGACTGTGAGGGTGCGGGTGAGATGTTCCGCATCTCGACTCTGGATATGGAAAACCCGCCGCGCAATGATGACGGAAGCATCGATTTTTCTCAGGACTTTTTCGGTCGTGAAACCAACCTGACTGTGTCCGGTCAGCTTGAGGCGGAGACTTTTGCTCTCGCATTCGGAAAAACGTATACATTTGGTCCGACCTTCCGTGCAGAGAAATCCAACACTGCTCGCCATGCCGCTGAGTTCTGGATGATTGAGCCGGAAATCGCATTTGCAGACTTAAACGATGATATGGAGCTTGCTGAGGATATGGTTAAGTTCGTAATATCATACGTTTTGGATAATTGCCCTGAGGAAATGGAATTCTTTAACCAGTTCTTCGATAAGGGACTCATCGAGCGCTTGCGCTCGATCGTTGAAGCAGACTTCGGCGTAATGGAATACACCGAGGGTATCAAAATCCTTGAGCAACACAAGGACCGCTTTGAGTATCCGGTATATTGGGGCTGCGACCTGCAGACTGAGCATGAGAGATTTTTAACCGAGGAAATTATGAAAAAGCCCATGTTCCTCATAAACTATCCGAAGGAAATCAAAGCATTTTACATGCGTCTTAATGACGACGGCAAGACTGTCGCCGCAATGGACCTGTTTGTTCCGGGTATTGGCGAGCTTATCGGCGGAAGCCAGAGAGAAGAGCGATATGATGACCTTGTCGCAAGAATTGAGGAGATGGGTCTTAACCGCGAGGATTATGAGTGGTATTTAAATCTCCGTCGCTTCGGCGGTACGCATCATGCGGGCTTCGGCTTGGGATTTGAACGCATGATTATGTATTTGACGGGTGTTACCAATATCCGCGATGTAACCGCGTTCCCGCGTTGCACCGGTCAGATATGCTAATTTTGATATAACATTATATAGTAATCTTTTTCTTGTGAATGGAGGAAAAATCACGTGGCAGCATACACAAAAATGTGCAAAGATGAACTCAAAGCAATTTTGGAAGATTTAAAAAAGGTTTACGGTGAGTATCAGGCAAAAAACTTAAAGCTTGATATGTCCCGCGGAAAACCCAATGCAGACCAGCTTGATTTAAGCGAGGGTATCCTCACTGCGGTTACAAAATCCGAGGAAACCAAATTAAATGGTCTTGACACACGTAATTACGGCGGTTTGGACGGTATCCCGGAAATGAAGGAAATTTTTGCGGAGATGCTTGGCGTGTCCACAAGCGAAGTAATAGTCGGCGGAAACTCAAGCCTTAATATGATGTATGACACGTTTGCACGTGCAATGATTTACGGAATTATGGGAAGCACTCCTTGGTGTAAGCTTGATAAGGTTAAATTCCTTTGCCCGGTTCCCGGATATGACAGACACTTCTCAGTCTGCGAGAGTTTTGGTATAGAGATGATACCGGTCGCTATGACAAATGAGGGTCCGGATATGGACGTGGTTGAGAGTTTGGTAAGCTCGGATGCGGCAATCAAAGGCATCTGGTGTGTTCCAAAATATTCAAACCCGCAGGGTATCACGTATTCAGATGCGGTTGTTGACCGCTTGGCTAATTTAAAACCGGCAGCTCCGGACTTCAGAATTTTCTGGGATAACGCATATTGCGTGCATGAACTTACCGATACTCCGGATCAGCTCAAGAATATTCTTGACGCTTGCAAGGCTGCGGGAAATACTGACATGTGCTATATCTTTGCTTCAACATCTAAAATATCCTACCCGGGTGCAGGTGTTGCGGTTATGGCATCAAGTGAGGCGAATATTGCAGATACAAAGAAACGCATGGCATTCCAGACAATAGGTCCGGATAAAATAAATCAGCTTCGCCATGTGCGCTTCTTCAAGAACTTGGACGGAATTCATGCGCATATGAAAAAACATGCTGCAATTATTGCACCTAAGTTTGACATTGTAACAGACACCCTTGAAAAAGAGCTCGGCGGTTTGGATGTCGCAGAATGGGTAAAGCCGAAGGGTGGCTATTTTGTAAGCCTTGACGTAATGCCGGGTTGTGCAAAACGCGTTCACGCGCTTCTTAAGGAAGCCGGTGTTGTAATGACAGGTGTAGGCGCAACCTTCCCATACGGAAATGACCCGAAGGATACCAATTTGCGCATCGCTCCGACCTTCCCGACAAACGATGACCTTCAGGTTGCAGCGGATATGCTTTGCCTGTGCGTCAAGATTGCCGCAGCAGAAAAACTTATCGCTGAATAATTAAAGTGGTATATACAGAGGACAAAAGATATGTTTGATAAATACGAAACTCCGCTGTCATCGCGCTATGCAAGCGAGGAAATGTTATATCTGTTTTCACCGGATATGAAGTTTAAAACCTGGCGCAAGCTGTGGATTGCACTCGCTAAGGCTGAGAATAAGCTGGGTCTTCCGGTGACTCAGGAGCAGATTGACGAGCTTGAAGCGTATAAGGACGAAATCAATTACGAGGTAGCAAAGAAAAGGGAAAAGGAAGTTCGCCACGATGTAATGAGCCACGTCTTTGCTTACGGCGAGCAGTGTCCCAAGGCGAAACCGATAATCCACCTGGGTGCGACCAGCTGCTATGTTGGTGACAATACAGATGTTATTGTAATGTACGAAGCACTTAAGCTTGTACGCAAGCGTTTGGTAAGCGTTATTGCAGCGCTCAGCGACTTCGCTGAGAAGTACAAAGCTATGCCAACCCTTGGCTTTACGCACTTTCAGCCGGCGCAGCTTACAACTGTCGGCAAACGTGCTACTCTTTGGATAAATGAGCTTCTGATGGATTTAGACGAGGTTGAATACCGCATTGAAAACATGAAGCTCTTGGGCTCAAAGGGCACC
Source organism: Eubacteriales bacterium (assembly GCA_045636205.1). GTDB lineage: Bacteria > Bacillota > Clostridia > Oscillospirales > JAAYXM01 > JAZRUF01. Next base: position 10,541 of record JAZTXE010000111.1, on the reverse strand, counting down.
ACCGGAACGCAGGCGAGCTTTATGGAACTCTTTGACGGTGACAGTGACAAGGTAAAACGTCTTGAAGAGCTTATAGCAGTTGAAATGGGATTTGAAGCCGACCGGGTAACCCCGGTTTCCGGTCAGACCTATTCAAGAAAGGTGGACTCTCAGGTTTTGTCCACTCTTTCCGGAATAGCGCAGAGCGCGTCAAAGTTTGCAACTGACTTGCGCTTGCTTTCAAACCTCAAGGAAATTGAAGAACCGTTTGAAGGAAAACAGATAGGCTCTTCTGCAATGCCGTACAAGAGAAATCCGATGCGCTCGGAGAGAATTTGCGCGCTTGCAAGATATGTTATGACCGATGCATTGAACCCGGCGATAACCGCATCGTGCCAGTGGTTTGAAAGAACGCTCGATGACTCGGCGAATAAACGTATAGCGGTTTCTGAAGCATTTCTTGCAGTTGACGCTATTCTTAAGATTTACTTAAATGTTGCAAGTGGTCTCTTGGTTTATCCGAAGGTAATAGAAAAGCATGTTATGAGCGAGCTCCCGTTTATGGCAACCGAGAACATAATGATGAGCGCGGTCAAAAAAGGCGGTGATCGTCAGGAATTACATGAACGCATAAGAACCCACTCACTTGCTGCGGGTAAGCGCGTCAAAGAGGAAGGTCTTGATAATGACCTTATTTCAAGAATCGCGGACGACGAGGTGTTCGGCATGAGCCGTGAGGAGATTGAGGAGCAGTTAAATCCGAATGCATTTATCGGTCGCTGTGTCCAGCAGGTAGAGGAATTTATTAATCTGCATGTAAAACCTGCTACGGATAAATACGCAGACGATATAGAGAAAAAGGCCGAGCTTAAAGTGTAATTTGTTATTGACTTAGTAACTTTGAGTGTATATAATATAATGTATATGTGAACATCCGGAAACGTTATCCTTGTGTGGGACATGCCCCGGATGAATCATACAAAGGCTTTCACCTTTGCCTGAGGTGAAGGTGAAATCAACTAAGGAGGCGGAATCCATGGGCAAAAGTATCACAGCATTTATTTGTTCAATCCTGGTGCTGGCAATTATGGTAGGGATCACATTGTTCGGCTTCAATCTGGGATTTGCGGAAATTCCTGCGGCGAAGGACGGCATTCGTCAGGGATTGGATTTGAAAGGCGGTTCAGTAATCGTCTTTGAGGCACAAGCTCCCGAGGGACTGGGCGTAGATGAGCTCAGAAGCGGCATGGAGAGTGTGCAAAAGGTTTTAAGAAATCGTTTGGATGCGCAGCAGTATTCTGAGGCAACCATCCAGCTCAACGGCGACAATCGTGTTCGCGTTGAGATTCCTGAGGTAACAAACCCTGAGGATGCGGTTGCACTTCTCGGAAAAACTGCGATGCTTGAATTCAGAGACGCTGACGGCAACGTAGAACTCACCGGTGCGGATATCAAGAGTGCAAAAGCTCAGTATTCACCGATTGAGGAAAACGGTCGTGCACAGCACCACGTTGTTGTTGAACTCAACAGTGACGCAGTAGTAAAATTCGCTGAGATGACCAAGAAAGCAGCAGGTCGCACCGCTGACAGCAAGAACTACATTGAAATTGTTCTCGACGGTGTTGTTCAGAGTGCTCCGTTTGTAGGTGCAGAGTATGCATCAACCGGTATTAACTCCGAATCCGTTGTTATCTCAATGGGCAGTGAGGACAGCTTCACCGTAGGCGGCGGTCAGACCGCTCGTGAGTTGGCACTGGTTATTGAGTCCGGTAGTCTTCCGTTTGACTTAAAGGACGTAGAGCTTCGCTCTGTAGGTCCGACCCTTGGTGAGAAATCCCTCGAGCGCAGCTTGCTTGCAGGTCTTATCGGATTGATCTTTGTTCTTATCTTCATGGTAATTGTTTACCGTCTGCCGGGACTGGTTGCAGATATCGCTCTTATCTTCTTTGCAGCTCTGTTCATAATCGTTCTGGCATTGTGCAAGGTTAACTTGTCACTTTCCGGTATCGCGGGCGTAATCCTCTCAATCGGTATGGCGGTTGACGCTAACGTAATTATCTTTGAAAGACTTAAGGAAGAGCTTCGCACGGGCAAGACTCTTAAGGCATCAATCGATGCAGGCTACAAGAGAGCATTTACCGCTATCTTGGACGCTAACGTAACCACGCTTATTGCGTCCGGCGTTCTCTATTTCTTGGGTACCGGTACAATCCGTGGTTTTGCGCAGACTCTCGGAATAGGTGTTATCCTTTCCATGTTTACTGCTTTGGTTGTTTCACGCTTCCTGCTCAAACAGCTGGTTGGCATGAATATTAAGGCTACAAAAGCCTACGGCGCGTAAGGGGGGGCTTAATAATGTTTAAGAAAATGAGTGAAAAATTTAATTTTGTTAATAAGCTTCCGATTACCGGTATAATCGCAATTATCTGCTGCTTGACCGGATTTGTGTCTCTGGTTCTTCTTCCGTTTGGCGTATCACTGTTTAACTTTGATATTGACTTCTTGGGCGGTACAACCATGCATTACAATATGCATGTCGAGATGAACAAGGCTGAGCTTGACAAGGTTGAAGCACTTGTTGAGGATGCAGTAGGAATTGATGTTTCTTCTGTGCAGAGAGCCGGTGAGACAAGCCAGGAGGTTATCATTAAGACCACATCTCTGAACACTGAGCAGCGCGATAAGGTCTTTGAAGCACTCAAGGCTGAGTACAACCTCAGCGACGGTACCTCAACCGATGCAAATGCAGCTCCGACAGCTACCGATATTCTCGCGGTTGACAATGTTGACCCGGTTATGGGTAACGACCTGAGAAATACTGCTATTATTGCAACTCTCGTAGCTGTAATCCTTATGCTTATCTACATCTCCTTCCGTTTCGATTTCCGGTCCGGTATGGCAGCTGTAGTAGCACTTATTCATGACGTATTGGTAATGCTCAGCGCATACGTTATCTTCCGCATTCCGCTCAACTTAAACTTCATTGCAGCAGTTCTTACGATTCTGGGTTACTCCATCAACGCAACCATTGTTGTGTTTGACCGTGTACGTGAAAACCGCAAGATGCTCCGCAAGAACAGCTTTGACGATGTTGTAAATACGAGCGTTTGGCAGACAATGACCCGCAGCACCAACACCACGATTACCACATTGCTCACCATCGCAATGGTTGCAATCCTGGGTGTTTCATCCATCAGAAACTTCGCAATTCCGATTTGCGTAGGTATCATTGCAGGTCTGTACTCATCTGTTGCTCTGTCCGGTCCGATTTGGGCAAAGTTTAACAAGATGGGCAAGAAGAGAGCATAACTCTAAAATTTCAAACGCGCATTGCGTGGCGGACAAATTCCGCGTTGCAATGCGTGTTTTTTTATGTTAGCATATCATATATAAAATAACTTCCGGAGGAAATATTTATGCAGGTAGGAATATCCAGCGCGGTGTTTTATCCAATGAAAACCGAACAGGCGATAGATAAAATAATTGAGTTAGGTTTTAAGCGGGTTGAGCTGTTTTTAAATTGTGAAAGCGAGTATGAGGATAGTTTTACTGATAAAATAAAAGCGCGTATGGATGATGTCGAGGTTGAAGTTGTTTCCGTTCATCCGTATACATCGCTTATAGAAGGTATGTTTTTCTTCAGCGAGTACGAGCGCAGAACGCAGGATAGCATAAATATATATCGCAAGTACTTCAAAGCTGCACAACGTTTGGGCGCAAAGTATTTCACCTTTCACGGAAACCGACGCGTTACGGGGACCGTCAATGCAGTGATTGATATGGAAAGGCAGTGCCGTGCAATAGAGAGTCTTGCCAATGCTGCGTCGGATTATGGGGTGTTACTCACGCAGGAGAATGTGTCATGGTGCGACTCTGCAAATTGCGAATATCTCCAAATCCTTTCAAAAGAATTGAGCGGAAAAATGGGTTTTACGCTGGATTTAAAGCAGGCACGGCGAGCAAATGTACCGATAGAGGATTATGTCAATGTAATGGGTAAGAATTTAAAGAATATACACATAAGCGACCATAGCTCTGAAGAAGTTTGCCTGCTTCCGGGTGAAGGAGAATTAGACCATGACACCCTCTTGAATAAGCTTGAATCGGCGGGTTATTCCGGCGATGTTATAATTGAGGTATATTCTTCGAATTATGCCGAAATTTCGCAAATAAAACAGGCGAAAAACATGCTCGAAAATAAGATTTTACAAAAAAATATGTAAAAAGGCTTTATTTAATCAAAAATGTAAAATTTTTGCGTTTTATTTTTCTGGAAAAATATTATGCCCTTGTATATAATTATCGTGACATTAGCGAGAGGGGCATTTTAATATGATTAAAAAATGTGAAAAAATAATATTCTCAGAAGCCGACCAACAGTTAAGGCTAGTATATTCCATAATTGCAACTTCAGAGGTAACAGAAGGGAAACCCTATGTCGGATACGGAATAAGAATAGATAAATATATAGGCGAGGATTTGTCTGAAAACGCGGAAATTCCGAATATTACTTCAAAAACTCTTGAAATCGACCGCCTTTTTATGTTATTATCAAATAACACAGTCACACCCATGTGTTTAAAAGACGTTGTAGAAGATTATTTGGCCGATGTTTTTTGCAGAGGCTGAATGAATATTGAAGGAGTTAATCATATGAGATGTCCTTATTGTAATGACCCTGAAAGTAAAGTGGTTGATTCTCGTCCCACTGATGAAGGCGGCAGTATTCGCCGCCGAAGAGAGTGCCTTGCGTGCCAAAAACGCTTTACTACATATGAAACAATAGAGCAAATGCCTATGTTTGTGGTCAAACGCGATGGCTCGCGTCAGCAGTTTGATAAGAGCAAAATCCTAAATGGTCTGTTCAGAGCGTGCGAAAAGCGTCGCGTGCCGCTTCAGCAGCTCGAAGCGGTAGCTGATGAAATTGAGCAATCTCTGCAAAATTCACTCGAGCGCGAAGTCACAACCAAGGCGATAGGTGAGCTCATCATGGAGAGGCTTAAGGAAATTGATCAGGTTGCATATGTCCGCTTCGTATCAGTTTATCGTTCGTTTGAGGATATAGAATCTTTCATGGCAGAGCTTACCTCGCTTAAGGATAAAAACTAAAATAGGTTTTCGAAGGTAGGTTTGTCAAAGCCTGCTACGAATTCTATAAGCTCGCATAATGTACCGTTCTCCACTAAAAAGTCATCGCGGTTGCGTACATTTACAAGCATGGTAATCCGGCTTAAGCTTCCGGTTATCTCGGTTAGTTCATTATGGCGCAAGAAAGTGGAATAAAGTGGCCTGTAATGGTTCCAAAGGGAGTTTGCCAGATAAATGCTGTCTGTCGCAAGCTCCCACTTTTCATTTGTCACAGCATCCTGGCAAATGTCCAGTGTATCTAAAATATTGTTGGTGGTTATGCGTGTATAGTGGAGTGAGAAGACACAGCTTGTTATTATGACCGCCAAAAGAAAAAGTGAAAATACGCTCGCTTTCATGCTTGCCTCCCGATTGTTTGTTATTTAGATAAAAATATAATTCGGTTTTCCGTGGGTATAAACTGCATGAGAAGAACCTGACTTATACGGTTAACGCCGTGTTTTTTTATTTGTTTATCAATCCATTGTTCATCCTTGCCGATTTCATTTAATCCGGATGAATTCAGCTTCCCGTCTGAAATTAGCGTTATCGGCATCGAGCAACTGCGTGTGTTTACATATTCGGGGAATGGAATAATACTTATTTTTCCGTTTGTCTCCAAAATTGCGTATTTAACATATGAAATGTCCGGGAAATCTTTGAGCCTGAGTTCCTCAACTAACTCATCAACTGTAATTCTCATGCGCTTTATTTCTTTTAAGCTTATTTTCCCGTTGTCGATTAAAATACTGCTTGACCCCACGACTATCTTCCGCGCCAAAGTGCTTTTTAAAAGAATTGTGGAAATAATTATTTCAAGGCAAAGAAGTGATAAAATAGGTATTATTCCGTTTAAAATAGATATTCCTGGATCCTGCATAGGTATTGCAGCTAAGTCTGAAATAAGTATCGTAACAACCAATTCAGACGGAGACAGTTCGCCTATCTGGCGCTTGCCCATAAGACGAAGAGCGAAAATTACAATAATATAGAGTATTATTGTTCGAATAAAAGCAATTGTCATATGTGACCTCCGTCTTAAAAGTCGTTTTCTGTCAATATAAAATAAACGGTAAGTGAAGAAAATTACTCAATACCTATTGCATTATCAAAAAAAATGTGGTATACTTCTAAAAGTTGACATCCGGGTGTGGCGCAGCTTGGTAGCGCGCTTGAATGGGGTTCAAGAGGCCGCAGGTTCGACTCCTGTCACTCGGACCACGCCGTTGCGAATTTAAATCCGCGACGGCGTTTTATTTTTATATTAATTGTGTCACGGTTTTATTTTTTTATTCGAAGTAATATTTTATAATGGGGGCGATATATGTGAAGAAAATAAAAAACAAATTTCGCGGTTTTCTTATCATATGCATGGTCGCCGTAATTGTATATTCATTTGTTGAGCCATATCGCCTTGAAATAAAAGAATACGATATATCTTCAAGCGATATTCCTGAGAGCTTTGACGGTGCGAAAATCGCGTTTTTAACCGATATTCATTACGGTGATATAGTTAAACCCAAATGGGTAGAATACATTGTTAATAAGACAAATTCACTTAAACCTGATATAATTCTCTTAGGTGGGGACTACATAACCGGTGACGAAGCTCTTCTTGACGAAGTTTTTCCTATCCTGGGAAAGTTAAAACCAAAATACGGGACCTTCAGCGTAATAGGAAACCATGAATGGCCTTATGACAAGCATTATGCGACTGTTGCACTTGAGAATAATATAACACCGGTTGATAAAAAACTTTCAAGAGTATTTATCGGCAAAGACTCAGTTGTAATAGCGGGAAGTGAGTTTTATTTAAGTAAAAAGCCTGATGGAAGGGATTTAAACAAACGCGCATCCGAAGATGATTTTGTGCTTTACCTTCAGCACAACCCTGACTATGCCGAAGTAGCGGAAAACAACAAGATTGACGTAATGCTTTCCGGTCATACACACGGCGGACAGGTAACTCTTTTTGGTGCGTTTGCGCCGTATCTACCAACAAAAACCGGTCAGAAATACCGCTCGGGCAGGGTGGAAAATGACGCATTCCCGGTGATTGTATCAAACGGGATTGGTGTATATAAAGTTCCGATGAGGTTAGGAGCAAGACCGCAAATAGTAGTCTTAAATTTGAAGAAAATATAAATATGAGGTGAAAAAAAGTGAAAAGCTACAGAAAAGAACTGCATTTTAATTTGCCGACGCGCAGAGGACTTGTAAACATTACTCGAGATGTACAACAAGCTATTTATGAGAGTGGTATTACGGAGGGTATGGTTCTGGTAAATGCCATGAACATTACCGCAAGCGTTTTCATAAATGATGACGAATCCGGATTGCACAGTGACTATGAGCAGTGGTTGGAAGGGTTAGCGCCTGAAAAACCGTACTCGCGTTACCGCCATAACGGCTATGAAGATAACGCGGATGCGCACTTGAAACGCACGATTATGGGTAGAGAAACTGTGGTTGCTGTTACTAACGGAAAGTTGGATTTTGGAACTTGGGAACAGATTTTCTACTATGAATTTGACGGAAAAAGGGATAAACGCGTACTTATTAAAGTGATTGGTGAATAATGGGATTTGGTGCATACAAAATAAAATTGTATGCACCGTCTTTTTTTGTCGAAAACACACAAAAAACGGAAACAAAATTGTTACTGTTTCAAAAATGCTTTGGACAAAATTACTTAAATAGTTTTCAAAAATTGTGTAAAATGCGAGAAAAAGCCGAAGAAAATACAGGTAAAATACAATGCGAGGGTTGACAAGAAAGTTACAATCTGTTACAATATGCAAACGCAAGTGAGGAAGTTACAACTTTTTTATCTCTTGCGGAATATAAAACAGTTGAAAAAATCAGTTTGTATTTGCCATGAAAATATCCGGGATTTAACCTAAGGGCAGTATTAAAACGGAATATTTTTCAAAAGCTTGTATAAACTGGTTAAAGACGGGAAATAATTGCTGCACTGGTAAAAAGTGTATTAATACGGTGAAAATTGAATTTCATTGTGAATTTCTTTCCCGCCAAGGAGGTTAATTTATATGTTCCAGAAAATAGCCTGTGCGCTGGGTGAATTTTGGCATGCCCTTGCCAGACGTTCGGTCATCATCCCGCTCATAGGTGCAATTACAGTGTTTTGCATGACGGTTTCTGTCACAGCGGTCAACACCTTTATCGTGTATGACGGTGACAAGGTATCTGTTTGCAACAGTCTGTCAAAGGATTCTGACGCGGTACTTAAAAAACTTGATATTACGCTTGATGATATGGATACCGTGGAAGTTTCCGAAGAAGAAAAAAAAGGTATAACTAAAATTAATATTAACCGTGGCTTTGATGTCAATATCACTGCGGACGGAAAAACCCAGACCATGCGTGCGAGTAAGAATGAGACGGTAGGCGAAATCTTATCACGTGCGGGAGTTTCTTTGGGTGCTCAGGATATTGTAACACCTGCGGTAAGCGAAAATGCTGAAAACGGAGTGGGTATCTTAGTAACCCGTTATGTAAGCTATAAATCTGAGAAACTTGTTGACATCAAGTACGAAAATGAGGTTCAAAAGACCGCGCAGCTTGACAGAGGCACAACCAAAGTAATTCAAAAGGGTAATAATGGACAGAAAAAGCAGATTTATCAGGTAGTCGTAAAGGACGGTGTAGAAACCAGAACTCTTCTGCGCGAAGAGGTGGTAAAGCAGGCGACTCCGCAGATTACTCAGGTCGGAACGCGTACTGGTGTAAGCGGTCCTGGAAGTGTGGCGGTAAGCCGTGGTGGCGCGCCTATAAGATATAAGCAGGCTATAACCGTCACCGCTACAGCATATACAACTGAGAGACAGCGCCACAAAAGAACTGCAACCGGTGCCGTGGCAAGAGTAGGGCTTATCGCGGTTGATCCGAGAGTTATTCCGCTCGGAAGCCGCTTGTACATCACATCCGCTGACGGAAAAAGCTGGGTGTACGGAACCGCAGTAGCTGCGGATACCGGCGGTGCAATTAAGGGCACTCGCATCGACCTGTTTTTTGATACGCACAGAGAGTGCATAAACTTCGGACGCCGCAAGGCAATAGTTTATGTTTTAGAATAATGCTAACTATAAAAGACCGAGCAGTAAATTGCTGCTCGGTCTTTTATGTGCTTGACAGATAATGGATAATAAGTGTATATTAAAACATATGCAGTTGAGTTGCGCGATGGCATTAGTGTAATAAACGAATGTATTATACATGCTCACAATAAAAAAGGCGAGGAGTATTCGCATGGACTTATATAATTTGAAAAGTATAAAAGAAATTTTAGGACGTCACGGCTTTCATTTTTCAAAAAGTCTGGGTCAGAATTTTTTGACAGCACCGTGGGTTACTGCGCAGATTGTAGAGGACTCGGAAGTGGATGAAACCTGCGGTGTGCTCGAAGTGGGACCCGGTATGGGTTCACTTACGAGTGAGCTTGCAAAGTCGGCGAATAAAGTTGTCGCCGTCGAGGTTGACCACGCATTGCTCCCGGTCCTTGATGAAACGTTGGGCGAGTACGATAACGTAAAAGTCATACACGGCGATATACTAAAAGAGGATGTGTGTGCAATTGTTCAGCGCGAGTTTGAAGGTCTGCGTCCTCTCGTGTGTGCCAATCTTCCGTATTATATCACATCTCCTATTTTAACGCGTCTTATTGAAAGTCGTGCATTTGAGGCGATAACCGTAATGCTTCAGAAGGAAGTTGCCGAGCGCCTTTGCGCAAGCCCAAGTAGTGGAGATTACGGAGCATTTACGATCTATATCCAGTTTTATACGCAGCCGGAAATACTCTTTGATGTGCCGTCTGATTGCTTTGTTCCGCAACCCAAGGTTGACAGTGCGGTAGTGCGCCTGAAACTTCGGGATGAGCCACCGACAGAAGTTGAAGATACTGAATTCTTTTTCCGCGTTGTTCATGCGGCATTCGCACAACGCAGAAAAACACTTTTGAATTGCCTGAATTTTGCGTTTGGAAACAGTATGGAAAAAACTCAAATCGTGCAAGCTATAGAAGAAAGCGGACTTGAAGCAGGCGTGCGCGGAGAAAGATTGGGTATACCCGAGTTTGCAAAACTTGCGGAAAATTTGAAGGCTAAATTGTAATATTAAATATTTTTTGAAATTTTTAAAACTTTATCTTGCAAAAAATGCAAAAAAATAATACAATAGTAACTAACGTCACTTATATAATGAAAGGAGCAAAGATAAATGAGTTTAACGACGAATAAACACGTAAACCAATGGGTAGAAGAGATGATCGCACTGACAAAGCCTGAGAAGGTAGAGTGGATAGACGGAAGCGAGGCACAGCTTGACGCACTGAGAGCGCAGGCAGAAGCAACCGGAGAGATCATCAAATTAAATGAAGAGAAGCTTCCGGGCTGCTACCTGCACAGAACCGCAGTAAA
>JAZTXE010000110.1:0-29155 GCA_045636205.1 Eubacteriales bacterium | reverse complement strand
ACGGTGCTACAGGTCCTACCGGCGCCGATGCAACTATAACTCCTGCGGTCGCTGTGGCAGATTTACCTGCAACCGCATGTTTTGACGATATGATAACAACCGTAAACGATCTTCTCTCATCTCTACGCGCAGCAGGCTTTTTAAGCATATAAATTATCAAAACCGGGAAGGCGGAATATACCGTCCTCCCGGTTTTATCACACATTTCGGATATTACGCTTTCTCATTAAAGAACGCGCTGACCGCCTTTTTGGTCATATATACATCCAACTTTGAAACCACTTCAAACGGCGCATGCATACTCAACACCGGGACACCTGCGTCAATCGTGTCAATGTTTCTTTCTGCCATATACATCGCAACGGTGCCACCACCGCCTTGATCGACTTTACCAAGCGCTCCCATCTGCCATAAAGCACCTGCATCGTCGAATATCCTACGCATACGAGCTACAAGCTCGGCAGAAGCATCGCTTGCTCCACTCTTTCCGCGCGACCCAGTATACTTGCAAAGTGCAATACCGTAATTGAGCTTTGCCGCATTTCTCGTGTCCAAAACCTCCGGGAAGTTCGGGTCAAAAGCAACCGTAACATCCGCGGACAGACAGCAGGATTTCTCATAGCATTCGCGCAGAGTCACACCAAATGCCACGCATAAATCTTCCATAAACGCGTCAAAATATTTGCTCTTCATGCCGCTTACGCCTTCCGAGCCGATTTCCTCTTTGTCCGCCAGAACGCAAACTGCAGTCCTCTCCGGAGCATCAAGCTCCAAAAGCGCACGCAGTGCCGGATATGCACACACCCTGTCATCATGTCCGTACGCACCTATCATGGAGCGGTCAAACCCTAAATCCCTTGCCTTGAATGCAGGGACGATGGATAACTCTGCGGATAAGAAATCCTCTTCGACAATCCCGTATTTTTCATTGAGTATCTTAAGCAGATTAAGCTTTACTGCATCTGCCTCACCTTCCGCGCCGCTTATCGGTTCACTTCCTATAAGCAAATTCAAATTCTCACCGGTAAATCCTTCTGACATAGTCTTTGACATCTGATCCTTGCCCAAATGCGGAAGCAGATCAGTTATCGTGAAAATCGGATCATCCTCTTTATCTCCAACGGATACCGAAACCGTCTCACCGTTTTTGAGTGCTATAACACCTCGAAGCTCAAGCGGTATTGCCGGCCACTGGTATTTCTTTATACCACCGTAATAATGAGTTTTAAACATGGCAAACTCATTGTCCTGATACAGCGGATTTTGCTTTAAATCAATCCTCGGCGCATCAATATGTGCCGCGGCTATATTTGCACCTGAGCTTACATCCTTTGTGCCTATAACTGCCAGTATTATGCTTTTGCCACGGTTGTTTGTATAAATTTTATCTCCGCACTTTAGTTCTTCTCCTCTTTTATATTCGTGAAACCCCGCAGCTTCCGCTTCACGAATAGCTTGATTTACACACTCGCGCTCGGTTTTTCCTATATCTAAAAACGCCTTATATTCCTGACAAAACGAATTCATTTCCGCACGGTCAGCATCACCGATAATATCGTATCCATTTTTAGGTTTATTGCTGAGTTTTTTGCGAATTTCTTCAATTTTTGTATTCTTCTCACTCATTGGGCAAATTCATTCCTTCCATAATCTGTTGATATAAAAATGCGGCATGTTCATCTGCGCTGATTTCTCCGCCGGTGTCTATGATATAATCGCACCTTTCGCGATAAAAAGACTCATCAGGTTGAGCATCAATTCTAAGAGCCGCTCTTACCTCATCCAAATTATCACGCTCCATTATGCGCTTTATTCTGAGATTTCGCGGTGCAATAACACCGACCGTCACATCGCATATGCTGTCAACGCCGCTTTCAAAAAGCGCAGCCGCATCTATAACTGTTATTTCAGAATTTCCGCGATAACTGTCACCTATACGTCTTTCAATTTCTCTTACAACATAACGGTGAGTAATGCTGTTTAAATCCTTTAGTGCCTCGGCATCAGAAAAAACCGTCTTGGCAAGTTTTCTCCTGTCTATCCTGTTAGATTCATCACGAGCAGATGGAAATCTCTCTATTATCTCCTTGCGCATCACAACGCAACTCTCCAACAGTTCATGGTAAACCGCATCAGCATCAATACTGTTACCCGCTATACGCCCAAGAGATTGCGACACAGTGGTTTTACCGCTACCGCTTCCACCTGTAACGCCGACTATAAGCATTATTTTTTCTCCCTTCAAAAGGATTAAAGCTCAACTTTTGCAAAACCTGCGGCCTTCTCCAGGCGATTGACAATCGCCTGCTCTAATCCATCACCATTTTCCGGAACCCGGGCATATATTATATCAGTGTCACGACCGTCTAATCTACGCAGTGCATCAAAAAGTCCGCGCGCCAAATCTTCCGGATTGTCACTTGACGCATAAATCTCAATCTCTACACCTGCCGGAAGTTTACTCTTACTTTCCTCACCGTAGCACAGGAAAGAAATCTTTTTGTCCTTGGATTGCTCAAGAAGGTAATCATAAACTTTTTCTTCATCGCCCTTTAAAATCACGACCGGAGCACTCGGTGCATAATGGCGATACTTCATTCCGGGCGCACGCACCTTTTCGCCTTCTCCGACGTTCTGGGTAAGAGCACGGTCCTCATTTAACTCACCCAGCACTTCCTTAAGCTGCGCCGCGGTAATTCCGCCGGGTCTTAGCAAAGTCGGCGGATTAGTCGTCAAATCAACAACGGTTGACTCAACGCCAACGCTGCACGCGCCTCCGTCAACGATAGCCGGAATTTTACCATTTAAATCATCAATAACATGCTGCACGCATGTAGGGCTGGGTTTTCCCGAGGTATTGGCTGAAGGCGCTGCCAGCGGAACACCGGCGGCGCGTATTATTGCCCTTGCAAATCTGCCTCGCGGGCAACGTATTCCAACCGTATCCAAGCCCGCGGTAACCGTTTCGGAAACCGTATCATTTTTCTTCATTATCATAGTAAGCGGTCCCGGCCAAAATGCGTTTGCAAGTTTATATGCATTCTCAGGAACCGAATCACACAGTTTCTCCATGTCATAGACCTCGGAAATATGAACAATAAGCGGATTATCCTGAGGTCTGCCCTTTGCCTTAAAAATTTCACTGACAGCTTTTTCATCCAAGGCATTGGCCGCAAGTCCGTACACGGTCTCTGTGGGTATCGCAACCACATTTCCCTCGCGCAAAAGTTTTCCTGCCTTATTTATTTTATCAATATCTTCAACAATACTGGAAACAGTTAAAATTTCAGTTTGCATTTTCGCATCTCCATTTCCGAAATTTTATGCACGCAGAACGTCTGTGCAAATCAAAAACAGCTTCTGTTTTTCTTAAGCCTCTTCACTTGCGCGGAGCTTTTCCGCCTGGTCTGCAGTTACTATCGCGTCTATCATTTCATCCATATCGCCGTTCAAGAAATTTTCAAGCTTATATAGAGTAAGCCCTATGCGATGGTCCGTAACTCTTCCCTGCGGGTAGTTATACGTACGTATTCTCTCGCTTCTATCACCGGTACCGACCTGACTTTTACGCTCAGCGGCAATCTCATTTGCTTGCTGGGCGCGCTGTATCTCATAAATTTTGGAGCGTAAAATCTTAAACGCACGCTCGCGGTTTTTATGCTGACTGCGCTCATCCTGACATTCTACAACAATTCCTGTAGGTCTGTGCGTAAGGCGAATCGCAGACTCGGTTTTATTAACATGCTGACCACCTGCACCCGATGCACGGAATGTATCCACATCGACATCTGACGGATTTAAGTCAACCTCAACCTCTTCTGCTTCCGGAAGCACCGCAACCGTGACGGTAGAGGTGTGTATACGTCCGGAGGACTCAGTATCCGGTACACGCTGAACTCTGTGCACACCGCTTTCAAATTTAAAACGCGAATATGCACCCGAACCGGTTATTTCAAAGCTGATTTCCTTAATTCCGCCGAGCTCGGTTTCATTTATGTTTACAATTTCATGTTGCCAACGGCGCGACTCTGCATACATTGTATACATGCGATAAAGATTTGCCGCAAAGAGTGCAGCTTCTTCGCCGCCGGCACCACCACGAATTTCAACAATTACGTTTTTCTCATCGTTCGGGTCTGTAGGCAAAAGTAGAATTCTAAGTTCCTGCTCAAGGCGCTCCATATCTTCCTTTGCGCCCTGCAGTTCTTCTTGTGCAAGCTCCTTAAGCTCAGCATCAGTCTGTCCGCTGAGCAATTCCTGAGCATCTGCAGCATCCTTTTCCGCTCTCTTATAATCCCTATACGCCTCAACAATCGGAGCAAGCTCCTTTTGTTCTTTTAAAAGCTTTGCCGCAGCAGCAGGATCATCATAAAGCGAAGGCTGAGCAAGCTGCTCCTCGATTGAATTGAATTTTTCTTCAATAAACGCCAATTTTTCAAGCATAATATTACTATTCCCCTTATTTAAAGCATTAAAAACATTTAAAAACCTTCATATTACTTTTTAATACAAAACCGCGCGGCAAGGCGCACAGCTTGTTTTCTCAACCTTAATCGGAAGCGCCGAAAGCTTCATTTTTCGCTCCTCAGCTTTCTCAAGATTAACACACGGTGCAAGCATCAGAATATCCGCATCGTAAAACTCAGGAAAGAATCCTTGCAGATTGTCTAAGTTCTCCCACCGCGGAGTATCGCTTCCCAATATACCTGGTTTCTTTGCAATTAACCAGCGCATCGCATCCAACGTAAAATACGGTGACTCCGAAAGGTAAAACGGCTCACGCCAATATCTTCCCCAATCGCAGCTTACAAGCAAGGCATCACCGGGTTTTATAAGCCGAGACTGACTGCACGCTTCGAGCTGCTCTGCAGTTATAGGCAGTCTCCCTTTTCCCGCTTTAAAGCCCGATAGTTTAAGTACCACCGCATCAACATCATGTATCCTCTCAATCGGAACATCTATAAGCGGATACGACTTATCGCCCAAAAAGTGCGCAGGTGTTTCAAGATAAGTTCCGGTCTGAGAATGCAGACCGTCAAATATCTCACAATAGACCTTATTTTCCACCCACGGGACCTCAGGAAGCGGCTTTATATTTATGTTCGGAAACGGTGGTTCATAGTCCCACATCCCGTCATATATAACGCCCGTAATATCAATCACGTATGTTCACGTCCCTAATTTACATTTTAGTAAGCGTTTCGAGAAATGCTTCAATTATCTTTTTAACCGAAACATTTTCCAGATAAGGCTCGAATGAAAAATATCCTTGGTAGCTTCTCGCAAGAAGAATGGATGCACATTCTTTTACCTCACTGTTTCCACGCTCCGGCATCGTATAGCCACCGTTATACAGCCTGTCATTTACCCTTAGAAGGATAATGTCATCCTTGAATTTATTCTTATATAAAACCTGCAAAAACGGGTTTTTGTTTTCTTTTACATACTCGGACGGATTATATATAAGACGCGTAACATCGCATCTGATTTTTCCGTAAAAATCCATTGTAAAATTCGGGTATACCGCTTTAGGTTCAAACGCAATCTTAACCCCTATCGCCTGCGCGATTTTAAAGATTTCCAAAAGATTCTCAGCCGTCTTATCCGAGCATTCTCCCAGGGCACATGCGCAGATTTTAACCGCCTCAACACCGAGTGCACGCGCATTCTGCAGCGCACGGACATATTTATCCGAGCACTCTACGGGTAAGCTCACGGTATATATAACCACTCTTTTCATGTTATATATAAGCCAGTCTCGGCTATCCTGAACGCATTTCCCGTCCATCTCTGATATAGGCTGACCGAAAAATCCGTCTTTTACCTCTATGTTTGATATTCCGCAGGCATCCGTGTTTTTATCACAAAGTTTAATACTGAATTTATACATAAAACACTTCCCCCTTATCCTCTCTCCTGCTCAAGCAGTCTGTGTGCGTTAAAGCAGTATTCGCAAGCCGGATTGTCACACATAAAATACAGCGGCTCATCGGCTATTTTCTCAGTAAGTACGCCAAACATTTTCTTAACCGATATAACCTTAACCACGGCATTTCCTATATATCCGTCCGTCAACGCACCCGCTCTGCGCAATATGGGAGTTGACCTGAGAAAATCACGATGTCCCGGCGGGAACTTTTCGAGCGTTATTTCTTTACCCTTGTATCCTTTCATGTACGTAGGTGCCGGCACGGCTCTTTCCTCAAGATAGCAAGAATCCATAATATCCTCAATCGCATGAAGCGTCGTATTTCTGTTCATATCTACCCCGAGCAGCAGGATTTTAGCATCCATGTCACGGAGTTTGATATATGGGCTTCCGAGCCCGCAGGCATTTAAATACTTTTCATGGTCACGCACAAGATATTCAGCCTGCGCACCTATCGCGGCTATAGAGTGTATCGGAGACAAGCTTCTTTTTGCCTCGGGTCTTTTCCTGAACGTTTCAGATATTGCGCCTACCCCCGTAGGTGTTTTTTCCGCGCAAAACGGATGGGCGAATGACAACGTAGAAACCGCAACAGTACCGTCTTGACCTACCGCCTCCAAGAGTGCATCAATAACAGTATCCGCTCCACCGTCAACATTTCCCATACTCGAAAGCGCGCTGTGCACAAACAAAGTATCACCGGGGACTATTCCCATAAGTTTTAAACTGAATACTATCTGCTCCTTGCCGATTGCCTTCATGCCTCACCCTCCTGCTTCCAAATCCTTCTTCACTAACTATATTATATAAACATTCAGGTAAAATTACAATGATATATTCATTTTTTTACATACCCGAAAGCACATATTTTTCTATCGCACGCGCTACGCCGTCTTCGTTATTTGACGCAGTAATGTATTTTGCCGCGGCGCGCGCCTCATCAGTCGCATTTTCCATTGCAACCGAACAACCCGCCCAGTTTAGCATCTCAACATCATTTCCCGCATCACCGATTGCCATAACGCATTCTCTGTCTATCCCCAAAGCTTCGCACAGCTTACGGAGACCTACGCCCTTATTGGTCGCCGATGAGTTTATCTCAAAATTTCCGGGCATGGAACATGTTATTTTTAAATCAGGATTTGAAGAAAACTTTTCATACATCCTATCATACTTACCCTCAGGTACGCAAAGGACGTGAAATTTCTCTATACGGTTTCCTGATAAATGTTCAAACAATCCATCCACAGGCGTTATATACTGGCGCAAATCCATAGCAAAATCCTCGGGAGCCAGCGGACTTTTAAAATTTTCCAGTCTGTCCCTTTCAATAAGGCTCTGCCCCTTGAAGTAAACCTCAAATTGCGCATCCTCATAAATTAGTTCTTTATATATCGGAGCCCATATCTCCTCTTTTATTCCGTCAGAAAAAATAATATCTTTACTTCTTAAATCCATAGCGGTTGCGCCGTTTGCCATAATCGCATGGGTTGCGCAGGTAACCTGCTTTAATATCCCGGTGAGCACCGCGTATGTGCGCCCGGTTGAAATAACCACCTTTACCCCTGAAGCGGCTGCAGCTTTAATCGCACTGATGTTTCCGTGAGACACGGTACTGTGGTCAGGCATAAGCAATGTTCCGTCCAAATCCAGCGCTATAAGCTCAATTTTTCCCATTAATCTTTTTCCTCCGTATTTTCCTTTGCAAACAGACATCCGCAATACTCCTGCCTGTACAGACCATACATCTGCGAAAGCGCAATCGACCTCTTATACCCCTCTTTTTTCTTAAAATCACTGTAAAGGTATTTCACTTTATGCTTTTCCTCCAGCTCTCTACCAATTTGATTAATATATTCGGCATTTTTATGCGGACTTACCGACAAAGTAGTTGTAAAATACTCGCATCCTGACTCAATCGCCTTCAAGGCCGTATTTTCCATACGCATGCGTATGCACTCCCTGCATCTTATGCCACCCTCCGGTGCATCCTCCATACCCCTCACTGCACGTCTGAATGCTTCATTATCATACTCACCATTTACAAGTTTAATACCTTGCGCAAAATCCGCTTGTAAAATCAGCCTATTTTGTTCCTCAAGCCGTTTTACATACTCATCTTCGGGTTCAATATTTGGATTGTAATAATAAATAACAAGCTCAAAATTCTCCATTAACCGCTCGATAACCGCACTGCTACACGGTGCGCAGCAGCTGTGAAGCATAAGCTTGGGTCGACAGTCAAGCCCTTTAATTATTTTTTCCATCTCAATCTGATAGTTAATTTTCATCTTTTACCACCAAATAACTCAAAAAAGGCACGCTGTAAATTACTTCGCAACAGCGCGCCTCTATTTTTTTACAGCATTTCTTCAATCGCCCTCAGTACACCTGCTTTTCCGCTCTCATAAGTAAGACCGCCCTGCAAATATACCATGTACGGCTCACGCATCGGAGCATCAGCAGAAAGCTCAATTGATGCCCCCTGAACAAACGCACCTGCTGCCATAATAACATCGCAGTCATATCCGGGCATCGCCCAAGGCTCGGGAGTTACAAACGAGTCAACCGGAGCACCCGCCTGAATTCCCTTACAGAAAGCGCATACACGTTCAGGAGCACCCAGCTCTATCGTCTGTATAATATCATGGCGTACATCATCCGCAAGTGGCGACACCTTAAATCCAAGCTCACCTAATGCCGCCGCACAAAAAGCCGCGGTTTTAAGCGCCTGCGCCACAACATGCGGTGCAAAAAAGAATCCCTGATACAATGCACGGTTTGCACCGATTGTGCTGCCGCATTCACGTCCTATTCCGGGTGAGGTAAGTCTCGCCGCAGCAGCCTCAACGCACTCATGCCTTCCAGCGATATATCCGCCCGTAGGCGCAAGACCTCCACCGGGATTTTTTATAAGAGAGCCTGCAATAAGGTCTGCCCCTACCTGCGTCGGCTCAATCTCTTCTACAAATTCGCCGTAGCAGTTATCCACTATAACCCAGACTTCAGGTCTTATACTCTTTATTTTTTCAATCATCTTGCCTATTTGCTTGACAGACAGTGCCGCACGCGTTGAATATCCACGCGAACGTTGGATAAGAACCGCTTTTACACTTTTATCTTCAAGTGCTTTTTCAATCCCCGGAATTTCCGGATCAAACGGCAGTTCACTGTACCCGATGCCATACTCCTTGAGCGAGCCCGAGCAGTTGCCGCATATCCCTATAACGCTCTGCAGAGTGTCATACGGTGCACCGGTAACCGAAAGCAAAGTGTCCCCCGGACGCAGTGCGCCAAAGAGAGCGCATGCAATGGTATGCGTACCGTTTACAAACTGTATGCGCACCAGCGCATCCTCAGCCCCAAACACATCCGCATAAATTTTATCCAGAGTATCTCTGCCCTGGTCATCATATCCATAGCCGTTTGTTCCTGCAAACATAGCTTCGGATACACGTGCTCTCCGAAACGCATCAAGCACCTTTACAGAATTTTTATGCGCTATCTCATCTATACGCGCGAAGCTCCGGCTACACGCAGCTTCAGCGCGTGCAGCCAGAGCCAAAATGTCATAATTACTATGCATTTTCCGCAATGTCCTCCTCACCCGTCTGCTCACGGATAATACCCATCGGTGTCTGCTGAGCGCTTTGACCCAACGGATTGTCCTTAAGCATACGTGCGATTTTTTCTCTGTCCATATCCTCATGTGATATACCGAGGATTTTACCTGCAAGGTCATTTACGTCAACAATCGCTACGCGCTGCCCTACCCGCTCTGATACTTCACGCGCAACCTTGTCCGGATTCTCAGGTCCGAGAACAACACATTTGTTGTACGGCGGGAGTGTATACGGAGTAGGTCCGTCAATAGATTCCGCACGGTATCCCGCAACCTTGTAAAACCATCCGCGGCGGCGGAAAAGCTTGCCGATTGCACTTACGAAAGCTGCAAAGAGCATACGCACGGTTCCGCATTCGCGTAAAGCCATCTCCATTGTCTCCGGGATTCCCAAACCGATACCGTAAGGTGATTTATAAACAAATTTACACAAAAGCTTAGCCAGCGGACGCGGCTTAATTTCACTAAGCGGCACCGCGCGCCTTTGAGAACACGCAACGCACTTTTCAGATATAAACAAAATATCTCCGTCCCGCAGGTGCTCTTTTGCATACTTCTCCGCTACATCCGGAATCTTATCTTCAGCGGTTACGACATGTGTCTTAATAGGCATACGCAAATAGCTTTTTCCATCCACTTCAATTATAAGATTCTTTCCTTCGTTTGACTGTAACTCCGCCATTGTTTTGACCCCCAATAGTAAAATCTTCTGAAAGTAATTCTTTAAAAAGTTTTATTGTGCTTTGGCATTCTCGCCCATCAAAAACGCCTTTTTGTTAAGCTCTAAGAACTTAGGCGGCACGGTTTCAATAAGAGCCTGCTGCCAAGCCTCCTCGGAAAAACCTATAATTTTAGATGCCGCACCCATAAGAACAACGTTTGCCGCCTTTACGTTTCCGGCTTCTACTGCAATTGAGAGTGCATCAACCGCAACCGATTTCGCACCTGTCTTTGCTATTTTCTCCGCAATACCTTCCGGATATTTAACCGCACCGGTAATTACCGGCATCGGCATTATTTCCTGGGTTGAATATACAACCGCTCCGCCCGGTTTTAAATAGTGCACCCAACGCAGCGCCTCAAGCTGCTCAAATGCAATAATAAGGTCCGCCTCACCAACCGGGATAATCGGAGATGCAATAGCCTCGCCTGCGCGAACATAGGTAATAACGCTTCCTCCGCGCTGTGACATACCATGCACCTCGCTGACTTTTACCTCCATACCCTGGTTGCGGTACAGTGTACCCAAAATACGGCTTGCCAGCAAAGAGCCCTGACCGCCGACACCTACAATCAAAATATTATGGCTCATTAGTAACGCCTCACTTCATCTAAATCTATTTATTGTTTTTCTATACAGTTTTTCGGGCACAAATCTGCGCACAATCCGCAACCGACGCACAGCGATGCATCAACAACCGCCTTACCGTCAATCATCGCAATTGCCGGACAGCCTACGCGCTGGCAAGCTTTGCATCCTATGCAAGCATCGGCATTTACGACATACGCTGCCTCACGCTTTACATACTTAAGGAGTGCACACGGACGGCGCGCGATAACAACTGACGGCTCCTCTGCACTCAGTTCTTCTTTTATCACCGCTTCACATTCCTTCATGTTATACGGGTCAACTACGCGCACGCGCGCTACGCCGACAGCACGGCATACCGCTTCAATATCAAGCTTCGGTGCCGGCTTATTCTTAAGAGTAAGTCCGGTAGCTGGATTCTGCTGATGTCCGGTCATTCCGGTTATGGAGTTATCAAGGATAATAACCGTTGACGGACTCTGATTGTAAACAATATTGATAAGACCGGTAATACCCGAATGCATAAACGTAGAGTCACCGATTACAGCTACACTCTTCTTTGCAAACTCGGTATCGTTTACCATATTCATACCGTGCAGACCGCTCACTGAAGCGCCCATGCACAATGTAACATCCACAGCTTCAAGCGGCGGCTGAGCACCCAACGTATAGCATCCGATATCTCCTGAGACCACCAGTTTGAGCTTATGTAACACATAGAACAAGCCTCTATGCGGACAACCCGGGCAAAGAACCGGAGGACGCACGGGAGTATTCTCCTCATTGCCCTTGGGCATTGCAGTGCCGAGTATTTTATTTCTGAGAAGCTCAGGGCTGTACTCACCAATTTTTCCGAACAGCTCTTTTCCAAGAACTTCTATACCATGCTTTTTGCAATGAGTTTCAAATATATCATCAAGCTCTTCGATAACGTAAAGCTTGTCCACCTTACTTGCAAAGTCCTCAATAAGCTTTACCGGAAGCGGATACACCATTCCGAGCTTTAAATAAGATGCTTTATTTCCGAAAGCTTCCTTCGCATACTGATATGCAATACCGGAAGCAATAATTCCGATTGACGTATCGTTAATCTCCAACTTGTTAAGTTCAAAGGTCTCTGCAAGTGCACGAAGCTTAAGCTCACGCTCTTCAACAACAACGTGGCGCAGCTTTGCCTTTGCAGGCATCATAACATACTTGGATATATTCTTCTCATAGGGTTTGAGCGCAACCTCACGTCTTGCCTCAAGTGATACCTCACTCTGCGAATGCGACACGCGCGTGGACAGGCGCAGGTATACCGGTGTATCATATTCCTCTGAAAGCTCGTATGCAATTTTTGCAAAGTCCTTGCATTCCTGAGAGTCTGAGGGTTCAAGCATCGGCATCTTGGATGCACGTGCATAATGACGGCTGTCCTGCTCATTCTGGGAAGAGTGCATTCCCATATCATCAGCAACTGCAATGACTACGCCGCCGTTTACTCCTGTATAACTCGCCGTAAAGAGCGGGTCTGCCGCCACATTAAGACCTACATGCTTCATAGCAGCAAATGAACGTCCTCCGCCAATAGACGCACCTATAGCCGCCTCAACAGCCACCTTCTCATTAGGTGCCCACTCCGCATACATTTCCTCATAATCCGCTGCACACTCGGTAATCTCCGTACTCGGTGTTCCCGGATAACTGGAAATAAAGCGGCATCCCGCTTCATATAAACCTCTGGCAACCGCGGCATTGCCAAGCATCATTTTCTTTTCCATCTCAGCTTTATTGCTCCTTTCGCTCCATATAAAATCAACAGCGCGCGCCATCCGTCCTCATTTAAGACCGACAGCGCCGCATCTGAAGCTCTGTATTAAAACACATATTGCTACATCTAATATATTAACCCATTTCTTCTGATTTGTAAATGTTTTTTCTGTATATTTCCGCAAAAAACAACCTTTTCAAACATACTCCTTAAAAGGAATATTTCTCAAAGCTCACCGTCTCATCAAGACCGCGGCGGCTCTTTTCTCGCGGCTCTGTTTTCTCAGGGTATCCGACCGCCAAAACAAGTCTTACCTTAAGCCCATCGGGTATCCCCAGAATCTCTTTAACCTTATCCTCTTTAAACCAGCCCATAATGCATGTACCCAGTCCCTGCTCGGTTGCCGCCAAACAGAAATTTGCAACCGAAAGGCCCAAGTCCATCTGTGCATATTTCTGCTCATTAACCTTGCCACGAAGCTTTGCGGAAAGCTGCACTGCACTCTCAACAACCGCAACAAACACCGGCACGTCTTTTGCAAAACGATTTATCGGAAGTATACCGTCATACACGCATCCGATCATCTCAGCTACCTTCTCAGGCTCCGTCGCCGCAACATATCTCCACGGCTGACTGTTGCAGGCAGAAGGTGCCATGCGCGCCGCCTCAAAGCACCTGACCAATTTATCCTTTTCCACCGGCTTATCAAGATAAGCACGGCAGCTTTCTCTCCTCTTTACAAGCTCTAAAAAGTCCATCTTCTCTTCCTCCGTCAAATATAATTAATGTCAAAAAGGCCGGAGTCTGAAAATAAAACTCCAACCTTTTTTATACTCATATTTTATGAAAACATCTGCTTTCTGCGTGACAAGTTCATGGTGCCGTCCTGCATGGATGACAAATCGTCCAAAAGCTTTCCGGTACCGTATGCTACGCATGAAACCGCCTCGTCCGCAACGCGTGTATCAATGCCGGTCTTGGACTGAATAAGCTGGTCAAATCCCCATACCAATGAACCGCCACCGGTCATAACTATGCCGTTTGTGGAAATATCGCCGACAAGCTCAGGCGGAGTGCGCTCAAGCACCGAATGGATAGCCTCAACAACACGTGTAGCCGGCTCGTCAAGCGCTTCAAGTATCTCACTTGAGGTAACCGTGAATATACGCGGCAAACCAGTCATAAGGCAACGACCCTTAATCTCCATCGAGATTTCCTCAGGGCGCGGGTAAACGCATCCGATATTTATCTTAAGCTCTTCTGCTGTACGCTCGCCAATCAAAACATTGTGCTTGCGGCGTATGTATTTGACGATATACTCATCAAACTGATCGCCTGCGATTTTAATAGAGGTAGATTCAACAATGCTTGAGAGTGAAATAACCGCAATATCAGCAGTACCGCCGCCAATATCAATTACCATGTTACCCTCTGCCTTGTCAATATCCAAGCCCGCACCTATTGCCGCCGCAATCGGCTCTTCAATAAGATATACACTGCGCGCGCCTGACTGACGGCCCGCATCAATTACCGCACGCTCTTCAACCTCGGTAATACCACTGGGAACACAGATTACAAGGCGCGGCTTCATAAGGCTGAATCCACCCATAACGCGCTTGATAAACTCTTTTATCATCTTTTGCGTCATTTCATAGTCAGAAATAACACCGCCACGCAGCGGACGGATTGCAATTATATTGCCCGGAGTACGTCCGAGCATCTTCTGCGCGTCCATACCTACCTTTATTACCTTTTCAGTAGTCTTATCCACCGCGACAACCGACGGTTCACGCAAGACTATTCCCTTACCCTTTACAAACACCAGTATTGACGCTGTTCCGAGATCTATTCCTATATCTCTGCTCAAGCTAAACATCTCTTCACCTCATATATTTATAAATGTCAGAATTTTCATAATTCCATTTCACTCTTTTATTATACCCTATATTTATAATTTTTCAATTGTTTTTTTAATTAAAGCCTGGTTTTTGCCAAAGTAACGCCGTAAACTTTAGATGCACCCGCGGTTTTAAGTATGCGAGCGCATTCAGAAATCGTAGAACCCGTAGTTGAAATATCATCCACAAGCAGTATATTCCTGTCAATTACACTTACATCCTTAACCTCAAACGCGCCTATAATATTGGCTATACGCTGCTCCCTTGTGTTTTGACGCGACTGTGGCTTAGCCTCCAGCCTCTTTTTTATAAGCTTTTGAGTCGGCATGTCCAAAAGCTTCCCCAACTCCTCCGCAAGCACCTGCGCCTGGTCATATCCGCGCTTGCGCAGACGAAGCTTACTCGTCGGCACCCATGTTATACAATCATACTTGCCCGAAAGATTTTCTTCTATACAGGGTTTTAGAATCTTTGCAAACTCAAGCGCACTGCACTTTATTCCTCCAAACTTGTATCGCAAAACCGCACTTCTGACATACCCCTCGTAATACAGCGGCGCATACAGCTCGTCTATAAACGGCACTCCTTCTTTTATATGAGGATTCTTTCTCCTCGGCAACCTCTTTTCACACTCCGCGCACACGCCGTCCTTCTCAAGCACCTTCCTGCAAAAAATGCACTTGGGAGGAAATAAAAACGACAAAACCGCATCTTTAAACTTCACTTTATTCTCTCCTCTTAACATACATAAGACCTATTGCCCGCCAATCAGCGCGCGCAGTCCACTGTATCTGTTTCTTTGTTTGTTATTATCAACCATCGCCTGCACGGTGTTTAAATCACCTACAATTATCAAAAGCTCCTTTGCGCGGGTTATCGCCGTGTAGAGCACGCTTCTGTGAAGCAAATATTTCGTACCGCCTAGAGCCGCAAAAACCACCGCTCGAAATTCACTTCCCTGCGCCTTATGCACGGTCATTGCATACGCAAGCTCAAGTTCATTTATCATTGTAAACGGATAATATACCAGCCTGTCATCAAACTCAACGGTCACGACCTCACTCTGCAAATCAATGGCCTTTATTTCGCCTACATCGCCGTTGAAAACACCCATGCCGGACTCTCCGTCATATATGCCGTGCCATGCCCGGTCATAGTTGTTTCTAACCTGCATAACACGGTCGCCTACCCTGAACACCCGCTCGCCTATCCTTTTTTCCTTCTTATCCGGATGCGGCGGATTTATAGCCTGCTGCAAACGTCTGTTGAGCACCGCAGTTCCCACCTCATATTTGCGGTTGGTAGTAAGCACCTGTATCTGGCTTGCGGGTATTTTCATATTCTCCGGAAGTCTTCTTGAAACCAAATCCACAACCGTATCTATGCACTCTGTATACACATTTTTCCGCAGAAAAAACAAGTCACTGTCCTTCTGCATCAAATCCGGCATCTCGCCACGGTTTATCTGATGCGCTCCTACAACTATGTTACTCTCCGCTGCCTGACGAAAAATCTCTTCAAGTCGCACGGTCGGAACCATATCCGACGCAATCAGGTCCTTTAAAACATTTCCCGCGCCTACACTCGGCAACTGATCCGCGTCCCCGACCAATACAAGCCTGCATCCGGGTCTTATAGCATCCGTAACCGCGCGCATAAGCATAAGGTCCACCATACTCATCTCGTCTATTATCAGAACATCGCAGTCAAGCGGTTCACTGTGCGTTTTTCCGAAGGTGGGAAACGCATTTCCTTCGCTGTAGTTCATTTCAAGCATTCTGTGAATAGTCTTTGCCTCCGTACCACAAGCCTCGCTCATGCGTTTTGCCGCACGTCCGGTCGGCGCGGCAAGCGCGCAATTTAACCCCAGCTTCTCAAAAACCGCAAGCATACCGCGTATAACCGTGGTTTTACCCGTACCCGGCCCACCCGTGAGTATCATCACCGGATTTTCCGCTGCCATAGCTATTGCTCGCCTCTGATTTTCCGCATATTCAATTTTATGCTCACGCGCAATCCTATTAATAAGCTTTTCGCTGTCAACCTTTCCGCAACCGGAAAAATCGGACATCATATCCAAAAGCTTTCTCGCAACATATTCCTCTGCCTCATAAAGATGCGCAAGATATACCGCATCCACATCTCGTATCCGACGTGTCTTTAGCATACCATCCTCACACAGTGAACTGACCGCATTTTCTATCGGCAATATGTCAAGCCCTATCATCTTCGCCGTTGCCTCAATCAGCTTACCATACGGCAAAAAGGAGTGCCCGGCTTCTGAATTATAGCTTAAAGTGTATATAACCGCAGCTTCAACACGTGACTGTGCCTCTGCGCTCACCCCAAGCTTCTCAGCCATCAAATCCGCCTTGTAAAAATCCACTCCGAAAGTAAAATCCGTAAGTATATACGGATTTTGTTTTACAATGCCCATCGCAGCACTGCCGTACATTCTGTATAACTTAACCGCAATCGCAGGCTCGACCTGATTTCCGACTAAATACTCCATAAGACGGCTGATGCCGTTTTGCATCGCAAAATCCTCA
The DNA here is from genome assembly GCA_045636205.1 of Eubacteriales bacterium. Classification (GTDB taxonomy): domain Bacteria; phylum Bacillota; class Clostridia; order Oscillospirales; family JAAYXM01; genus JAZRUF01. The sequence continues at coordinate 12,095 of JAZTXE010000110.1, read as the reverse complement.
GAGATTTTCTTGGCTTTTTCCGGTGTTATCCCGGATATTTCGCAAAGCCTCTCAGGCTCCTGTTCCATAACATAAAAGCAGTTTTTTCCGAATTTTGAAACCAGTTTTTCCGCAGTCTTTCTGCCTACGCCTTTTACCGCGCCTGAGGATAGATAATCTAAAATCGCGCCCTCTTCCGCAGGCAAGCTGCGTTCAATAGTATCTATCTGAAACTGCTCACCATAAGAGGCATGCTCAACCCATTTCCCCGACGCCGATATAAACTCTCCAACGCCGATATGCGGGGCGCATCCGACTGCCGTAACCGTATCACCGCTTGAAGAATTCACGCGAAGCACTGCATACCCGTTATCATCATTGCGGTAGATTACCGTATCAACAGTTCCTTCCAACGTTATTACTTCCTGCTTCATCCATATCCCCCGCTGCATTTTCCGCCATCTGCTTTTTTAAATAATTACCAACTTCTTCGCATGCAAGTACGCAAATTTCAGCTCTGCCCCCTGCAACATGTTCAAGTTCATCTCTCACCTTATCAGATATATCGCCGCAAAAGATAATCTCTCGCTCTTCCGGCAACATATCGCGCTGCCATAAAAGCGAATTAACAACCTTTTTCAGGTTCTGATTCTCATCCCGCGCAACAACTACCGTGTAAGTATATATACCTTTACAGTTCTCAGGCCGTATAAAAATCCCAACAACAAGCCAAACAAGTGTAGCAGTTCCAATCGCTGCAAACAAAGCAAAAATCCCCTCAAATACTATACTTGACATATGTAGTGCACCTCCGCACCATCATATGCAGATATGTAACCGGCGGTGAATTTACCCTACAAATATCCCCGCTACACTGACCGCTCCATAGGTTACTCCGCAAACGATAAGCCCCGCAATTAAAACTCCCAGACCAATCGTCGGCAGTGCCTGACGCAATCTCATGTTAAGAAGCCCGGCAAGCATGGCACCCGTCCATGCACCAGTCCCCGGCAGAGGTATTGCAACTAAAATACACAGCCCTATCAGCGAATATTTTCTGAGCATGTACTCCTTCTTCAGAACATGGTTTTCCACCCAGCAAATCGCTCTGTACATTATCCGTTTTTCTTTAAACCAAGAAAAAAGCTTGCGCACAAACAAAATTACAAACGGCGCAGGAAGCATGTTGCCAAGGCAGCACAAAATCAAATTTTCAAGAAACGGCATATCATACGCTACACCTACCGGAATAGCGCCTCTAAGCTCAATAATCGGCACCATGGAAAGGAAGAAAACCTGCACCGCCTTTCCAAGCGCAGTTGTAAAAAGTGCATCAAGCATAACCCATATCCTCACACTAAATATTTATAAATGATATTTTAACATATTTTGCGAAGAATCACAAGCAAAACTAAAGCCGAGGAGTTAAATAAAACTCCCCGGCTTTAAATGTACGTTTTTTAATCCACGAACTTAAGAATTATCTTATGTATCGCTTTATAGAGGATAAATGTAATCACCGCGTTTATACCCGCCTTGAGTGCGTTAAACGGTATGATAATCGGAAGCAGCATCCCCATGACATCTTTCGCCGATACACCCATATACAGCGGAGTAAGTACAAGATTAAGTCCCGCCATAACCGCAACCATCGTAATCGCACCAAGAACGAGAGCTATTATTGCGCCTAACATGGTATGCTTTCTCTTATATATATTCCCGGCAACCAACACAAAGCTTCCGGTAGAAACAATGTGCATGACCGCGCCAATCCACCCTGAAACCGAGCTTACGGTTATCGCCTGAATCAAGGATACCGCCACCGTAACAAGAAGCCCGGATACCGGACCAAATGCAAATGTCGAAATAAGAATCGGCACATCTGCCGGGTCATATTCCAAAAACGGTGCCGCAGGAAAAATCGGGAAATGTACTAAAAATACCATTACCGCCGAAATTGCCGTAAGCATGGCAAGCGCCACTAATTTGCGCGTGTTCATTTTTGTTTTCATTTTTTAACTACCTCCAACTCTTTTTGAAGGGCTAAGTGGCATAGAATACGCAAAAGCCCCGACACGCAAAACTGCGCATCGGGGCATAAACGCATAACTTAAGCCGTCTCCTTTCATCCGGACTGTAACCGTCGGCATCGGAATTTAACCGAATTCAACCTGTGCACGAAACACAAGGCTCGCGGGCTAACGGCAACTTTTTTCTATGCCGCATTACCGCCGGTGGGGATTTCCACCCCGCCCCGAAGACGAATATCATATATTCGCTTAGTACAGTATATCAACTTTTATTTGAATTTGCAACTGTTTTTTACAAACCTAAGAAATTACGCATCACACCAATCGTCTTTTGCGCGGTTTCAATGCTCTCCATTTCGCAGAAAATACGAATAAGCGGCTCTGTACCAGAGAAACGTGCAATAATCCAACCGCCGTTTTTTAAGTATACTTTCGCGCCGTCCATATAGCTTACCTTTTCAATCTCACATTCAAATTCAGGAAGCTTTTTCTGGGCAAAGAGCGTATTCATAAGCTCCTCTTTTTTCTCTGCGGTAAACCGCGTGTCAAACTCCGCCATCTCAGCTTTTCCGTATCGCTCGTATATCTCTTCCAAAAGCTCAGAAAGATGCTTACCCGTCGCACATACCATTTCAACAAGCAGTGCAGATGCGAAAATTCCGTCCTTGCCGCGAATGTGTCCGCGAATGGTAAGACCACCGGATGACTCGCCGCCTATAACCGCATCACTCTGCTCCATTTTAGCGCTTATATGCTTAAAGCCTACCGGCACCTCATGGCAAGTCTGACCAAAATCCTCTGCTATACGGTCAAGGATGTGCGTTGTGGCAATGTTTCTTACAACATCGCCCTTCCACCCCTTGAACTTAAGCAGGTAATAATACAGAAGCATCAAGATTTCATTCGGGTGTACGAACACGCCTTTTTCATCAATTATTCCTATTCTGTCCGCATCACCGTCGGTTCCGATTCCCAGGTCATATCCTTCGTCAACAACCATATTAGAAAGCTTCGTAAGTGTGTGCGCACTCGGGGACGGAAGTTTACCGCCAAAGAGTGTATCATGTCTGTCATTAATGATATCGACATCGCAGCGCGCGGTCACGAGAACAGTCTGAAGTGCAGTTTTTGAAACACCGTACATCGGGTCAAGCAGTATCTTCATTCTGCGCATGCGAATTACATCCATGTTTATCATGCTGATGATACTGTCAAGATATGAATTGTACAAATCGGTAAGTCTTATAATTCCACACTCAACACCCTTTTCAAAATCCATACTCTTAACAGTTACACCCGCATCAATTCTCTTTTCAAAAGCATCGGTAGTGGATTTATCCGCGTCGCGTCCTCCAACTGTGAATATCTTAACACCGTTGTACTCAGCCGGATTATGGCTTGCAGTAACCGCCATTCCGTAGAGAGTATCCATAGTCTTTACTCCGTACATAACAAGCGGCGTGGGTGAAATCTGATTTACAAAATGCACTGTGACGTTGTTTCCTGCCATTACCTCAGCAATCCATTTTGCCGCAGTGTCAGAAAGGAAACGTCTGTCATATCCCAAAACAATGTCGCCTTTTGCACAGCCTCTCTCATTTATCTCATCAGCTACCGCCTGAGCAAGTGCAACGATATTTGATTTTATAAACTCATCGCCAATAATCGCACGCCATCCGCCGGTTCCGAAACGAATCATCTAATTTAAATCTCCCTTCTACTTATCAACACGCACACCGGTATCCTGGCAGAGAACCTTTCCCGGGTATCCCTTCGCCTGAACCGCCTGCAGAATTCTGTCGCAATCCTCTTCCTTTGCATATACAAACAGACATCCTCCACCGCCCGAGCCGTTTATTTTTCCGCCAAGCGCGCCATTTTGCATAGCTGTATCAAGAATGTTTTCAACAGTATCAGTTGAAATCCCCAGTCCGTCACGCAGATTTACGTGATGTCGATAAATAAGTTTTCCAAGCTCCTCATCGTCAACACACGGTCTCTTAAGCTCCTCAATACCTTCAAGAAGGATACGGTAATTATCAATATTGGCAAGAACCTTGCGACGATGGAACTCGTCAAGCTTATCGACAAGCGCAATATCTGCATTACCAAGAACAAAATCGCGTATGCTGTTAACGCCGTATGGATTTAACTCCTTAAGCCCCTCAAGAGTCGGAATTTTGGAAGACGAAAGCACATTTATCGTATCCTTACGCGCAAGCGAGTCGAACAGGATAAAACGTCCGCCCAATTTTCCGTCAAGCTTCTCAGGCACTGCGTTTCCGGTTTCAAAATTCAAGTGAACAAGACCGCCTAATGCAGACGCATACTGGTCCATCATTCCACCCGGATTTCCAAACTCTGCAACTTCAGCAACAAATGCAAGGTATGCAATTCTTGCAGGGTTTGTCGCATCCGGATGACCTATGCCCTCAAGAAGTGCCTTAATGAGCGCAACAATCATGGTACTCGATGAGCACATTCCCTTTCCAATCGGTATCTGCGAGTCCATCTTTATATCAAAGCCGCGAAGCTTGTATCCGTTTTTAAGGAGAGTATTTACCGTACTCGGATAAAAATCCTCTTTATGACGGTATACAATAGGTTTTGAAAAATCAACCGTATATTCCTGATACAGTCCTTTGTCGTTTTGGATATTGAGCTCATCCAGACTCTCATCGCGGATAATAATTCTTATTGTAGAATCATCACGCGGAGTAACAGATGCTGAAAATCTCAAATTAATCGCAACCGCTACTACTTCCAGCCCAAGATAGTCCTGATGTTCGCCAAAAAGGCATAATCTACTGGGTGTAGAAACATTTATCGGATAATTCATTTACTTGCACCTCTTGTATTTTTATATTATTTGTACTATTATAAGAATAACAAATTCTTCTCCTCTCGTCTTTGAATAAAAAGACCTTTGATTTGCACAAAAGGACACAAAGGAGGTTTTTATGTGCCTGACAATTTTGTAAAAACCAAACTCCCCTGTACGTTTAACATCTCTGGTCTGGTAACACTGCATAAATTCAATTATGCCCCGGATTTCCTTTTCACCGGTGAAAAACACGATTTTTGGGAAATCGCATATGTTGACAGTGGCGAAATCGGCGTAATGGCAGAATCCACCGGTTATGAGCTCCGCAGCGGTGAAGCGATTTTTCACAAGCCAAATGAATACCATAACATTTGGGCGAACAGTCGTAATGCCCGTGTAATAATAATATCCTTTGCATGTTCAGATAAACCCATGGATTTCTTCAAGGGAAAAATTCTTTCCTTTGGTGATGAAGAAAAACAGCTTTTAAAACTTATTATTGCCGAGGGTGAACAATGTTTTGCCGAGCCTTTGGATATTCTATATCAGACAAAACTCACCTGGTCAGAGACCGCGCCTTTCGGCGCACCTCAGCTACTAAAATCTTACCTTGAAGCACTGCTTATCCTTCTCATTCGTCAGGGCACACAAATTTCAAACACGGAGCGTTCATCAGCAACAATTAAGCATCGCAATGAGCAGATGATAACCGATGCTATAATACGTTTACTAACAGAAAATATGCACGGCAGTCTTTCCCTCGACGATGTCTGCTCGACCGTATGTTTCAGCAAAAGCTACTTAAAACGCCTATTTAAAAACCGTACCGGTTTTTCTATTATGGACTATTACCACAACTTAAAAATTGAAAAGGCAAAACTTCTTTTGCGTGAGAATAAGTACTCAATAACACAAATAGCAGACTCATTGGGGTTTTCTTCAATACATTATTTTTCACGCATGTTCCGTCAGCGCACGAGAGTATCACCTACAGAGTACAAGGCACAGCTACTTTCCTGATTTTTAAGCTAATCTGCATAAAATAAGACCTTCCGCTAATCGGAAGGTCTTATTATTTATTTTACAACAACTCTACTGAGCATTACTGCAATTTCAACTCTTGTTGCTTTATTAAGCGGATTAATGCGTCCGTTTGAACCCGCTATAATGCCCACTTGGACCACGCTTGCAACCGCTTCTCTTGCATAGTCTGAAATCTGCGCCGCGTCTGCAAACTGACTCAGCACACTTTCATCCGCCACCTCAAGCTTTTTGCCCTGTGCCTCAAGTGCACGAGAGAGCATAAGCATCATATCCTGACGCGTGATTTCACCCTCAGGGTTAAACTTATTATCGCCGATACCTCCGACAATTCCGTTTGCCTTGGCAAGCTGAAGTTCCTTTGCATAGTACTTAGACGCATCTACATCTGCAAAGTTCTCGCTTTCCCCTTCAGTTATACCGAAGGCACGGACAAGCATTATTGCAAAGTCTGCGCGCTTGATATTCTTCGCCGGCGAGTATGTATTCTCACTCGTTCCGTTTACTACACCTGAATCAACAAGTGCGTAAATCGCATCCTTTGCCCAGGTATGATTTTCCAGGTCAATGAACTTTTCAGTCGGGACATCGATTGCATCATCCCCTGTAGCAACATCATCTGAGCCGCCAATGTCACCGCCGGTTTCATTATCCTTATCTGCGGTGTTACCGGAATTTCCGCCGGATGGTGCTCCACCACCTCCACCGCCACCGGAACTATTGCCCGAACCATTGTCGGAAGGTATATCATCCGATATACTGTCATCAGTCGCCGGCTTATCCGAGACTGAACCTGCGGCTCTGAAAACCGTAACCGGAACACTGACTATTTTTGTGAACACATTGTCAGTAACCTCAACGCCTATTACATATTTGCCTATCTGATTATTGTCAGGAGTCCATGTTACAACTCCATCTTTAAGGCTTGCTCCACGCGGTAAATTACCCTCGGTGATATGAATATCACGTCCTGCAGGGCTTTCCGCCTCAACCCTAAAGCTCATGGTTTTCCCTGCTGTGACGGATTTATCCGCTACAGGGGTTACAATCGGTGCAGTATCATTGTAAATCGTCATGGGTATGCGGAAAGTCTGCCCGGGCGCAATATTGTAGTTAAATACCGTTTCGCCATCTTCAATTGCTTTTAAATTTCTGACAAGCGTAATATCTCCTATATCAAGCTCTATCGTACCGTCCTCCAAACGCTTTGCGCCTTCAATCGGGTATGCGGCATTACGTTGTTTATCGTTATCCACATAAATCCACTTACCCGCAAGTTTTTCCGTGTCAACATCTCCATCGACAACCACGTTAATAACGTTTTCTACGCGATTACCTTCTGTAAAGCTTGAAACCTTTCCGGTTATCGCCGCCTGAGCCGTCTTTTCCCCGACAACCGATGCATCGTTTCCGTATACACAAACAAGCTCTCCGCTCTTATCGAGCATATATACACCGACAAAGCCTCGGAAATCAAACAAGTCGTCAACGCGGTAGAGTATTTCCGTATTCTCGGTATTTACAATATAGTCAACACGACCGTTTTTAAGAGTTACCTTTATTGCTGTCGCTTCATGACGGCCGACTTGAACATCACCGCGCTTTACCGGAACCTGCTCTATTGTTGAGATATAACTCTCGTCTGCATACGGTTCAAACACCGTCTGGAACAGAGAATTGAGGTTTGTTCCTTTTCTTCTTGCCAAGAGAGTTTCCATCCATTCAGGATTATTGTCTATACGCGGAGTCTGGAATTTACCCAAGGTAAAATCCGAAAGTTCATCCGCACCGAGCATGGTGACGCGCAGATGCAAATCCATCGGCTTGTGCAGATAGTTTCTGAAGTCCATGATACGGTAATCGACGGATACAACCGAATCCGGATCATAGTCCTCACGGATGCTTGTGATATGCGAATCCACATTCTCCTTCATTGAAGTTGTCGCTCCAAACATAACATTTTTACCCGCGTATGTTCCACCACGCTCTACCATACTCTCAAGTCCTGTCATTTCGCAAACCTCTTCAGATACCGGATGGAAGGAGTATATATGCTGATTTCCACCGTTTACCCTGAACAGGTCTACTGCATAGCTTATTTCATCAGATGCTTCAACCGCAATCAACGTCCTGCGGTATTTGGATGCAACCGTATATGCGTGATTTTCTGCGTCCACATCCATTACCTTTACAATACCAGAATCATCAAAATGCATCGGATACGCAGGTCTGCCGTCTACCATACCAATGCCTTCGGGCTCTTTTCCGTTAATCTGAACTGTGTTGTGCGCCAAAATTGTATCCGTTGTTCTTTTTCCCCAGTTTGACGGATAACCGAATTCAGCGGACATGTAAACTCCGTATGCATCTATACCGATATTGAGTGGGTCCTCATGGCTATGTGTTCCGTATTTACCCGAATATCCGTAATACATCCAGTAGTCATAAAGTGTATTGTGGGCATTCTCGGCATTGGTACTTTCCACTCTGTCACCGCCGCGCAGGATGGAGAAGCCGTATCCTGCGAGCTGGTCACTCTTGTTAAATCCGTCGTACTCGCCGTACTTGGATATTGCCTTGCGAATTTCGCGTTCAGGACTTTCCGGATCCTTGGTATAAATATCGTACTTCAATCCCTTTTCAGTATTGCCGTTTAAGAAATATGCATACTGAGCATATCTCGGCTCACCGGTAAGTTTATATGCACGTACATATATATCCGGACTCAGGCAGGTCAAATCCTTCGCAAACGAACCGGTATCTGCTATCTGCGGAGCAGAACGCCCAACCAGGGTAAGGCGCATGTGAGTATCAAACATTTTGCGAACAAGCGGATTCTTGTATAAATCATACTTTTCATCCACTACACCGTAATCTGTAAGAACATCCGCAATCTTACCTATCTGATTTACCCAGATACCGTTATATCCGGGTGACGCTTCATTACCCATACCGTCGCGGTCAACCAGAGTAAATATCTGTCTCCACATATTTCCGCCGGTGTTTTCACCCGAAGCTGAGCCAATGTTGTGTCCGTTGGCAAAAACCCACTCTATAATCTCCTCGGTTTCCGGGGCATTGTCCATAACCACTGCAGTTACCGCCGCCGTAAGCTGATGATATCCGAAGTTTCCGAGCAAATCAGAGTTTTTCAGAGATTTGAAGTTCTCTCGCAGAATTCCGTCCTCGCAGTTTTGGCGCAGTGCCTCAGGTGAGGATTTATCTCCCAACGCGGAATACTCTTGCTTCTTTTTCTGCAGGAATTCTACTACCTGCGGGTCATCATACATATTAAAGAATGCATCATATGCCTTTGCATAGCTGCTTGCAAGACCGGTGGACCAAATCTTATCAACCGCTTTGCCGTCAAGTATATTCGAGAACCAGCCACCGCCGAATTTCTCATAATTAAGAGTCGGCCAAATGTCCGCAATGCGGTCGGTAAGTATTGCACCTAATCTGCCATATTTCGGATCATCGGTCAGAACATAGGCAGTGGTAAGAGCATTTATCGCATCCTCAACTATACCGCCGTACCAGACCGCCCAGTGGTTGTAGTATGCGATGTATGAATCATACGCCGGTCTTACTACATTGTTTCCGACATATGTTTTCCCGTTTATATAACCCCAACCGTCGTCAACGCCCCAGTTGTGAACACCTTCGTTTACAAGTTCTCCGGTTTCCAGATTTATATGCTCGTCCATCTCCGGATTGCGGGTATTGGTCAGGTATCCCTTATGACCACTCTTTACAAGCTCCTCATTTTTAGCAAGTGCAAGGTCACGGCTGAATGAACCGTCCTCGCCTATGCCGAGTTCATAGAACTTTGCAAAGTCATTTGACGGGAAAGTGCGTCGGCAATTCGGGCACTGAACCTGCCACGGCTTGTTTACTGGATCAATTAACCACGGATATTTATTTGCGGTTAATTCAACAAGATTTGTATTGCAGAAGCGGCAGCATTCACTTGCGGGGTCCGCAAAGTAACCTACATATGTACTTCTCGGCAAATCTGCAGAGGTAACAGACTTCCACAGGTAATCCGCGCCAAGTTCAACAAACTTATCCGCTTCAACTATTGCACTCGACTGCTGCCTCTTCGCCCAGGAATATTTCGAAATATTCTCAAGTGCATTTTCTACTTTCTCATCTGTAAAGAAGCTACGCTTAATTTTACCGTCACGCACAGAAAACTTCTTTGAAACCACCTGTTCAAAACCATATGCATTTACGGTTGCAACTACCTCAACCTCACCGGCAGATACCGGCTTTAACCAACCATTTGCGTCAACAGTTGCAACTTCCGCATTCTTGCTTTCCCATACAATCTGCCCGTTTGTAATACCTATAGCAGCACCGAGCGGGTCTGTACCCTCCACTCGCAGCTGCATTCCATCCGAGTTAACATTTACCATAAGTGCATCGGACAGGATTTTAACGCTCGCTACACTCGGCTCCTTAACTGTCACAGGAATATTGAGCTCACCTACAGACTGACCATACACAAGAGCTTCAACTTTGATAGTAGTACTTGCGACCTCATGTGTGGAAATTTCCACCGTGCGGCTTGTGTTGTCGGATGAATATCTCATCTGTGCTGTTGCAATATCTTCGTCCCCAGAGCTCACACGCATATCAACCAAATCACTGCGTATTGCAGAGCCGTTAAACGCTGCATCTATATATGCTAATCTCGAAGTATTGACGTTCATTTCAGGAATCTCGGATGCTGTGCTAATCGTTATGCTTCCCGCTTGAACATTTACCGGGACCAGACGCACACGCGCAAGTGCCAAAGTAGTGGTAAAGTCCGCATAGAGATTTAACGTAAACGTACCCGTCGGGATAAACGTCATACCGGACACAACCGTTAATCCGCCATACTGCGCTCTGTCATTTCCCGACTGCGCAAGCGAAACCCATCCGCCGGAGCCGCCGTCTCTGCCCACGCGTGCACCGTGCCAGCTTCCCTTTAACTCCTCGCTTGAGCGCGGATATGTAAGCTCTACCTGATAGTATCCGCCCTTATTTACCGGAATGTCTATAGACAGATAATCATTCGTCGTATCCTTAAACTTTACTACAAGACCATTTTTATCGAGGTATTTTTCTTCTATATACTCCTCTTCCGAACCTGCCGCCAGATTAATCTGCCAACCGCAGGTGTCGCAGGTCGCATGGAGTGGGTCCTGACTGTGCCCCTTTTCCGCGCAATCACCAAGGTCCACTGTTACGGGAAGCTCATCACCCGCTTTTCGCTCTTCGACCGTGATGCCGCATGAAGCCTCGCGCACATATCCGCCGAGTGATACACGCGCAGTAACCTCGCCAATACCTTTTTTTACAGCGGTAAGCATTCCGCCAGCATCTATCGTTGCGGAAACATCACCGCCCACACCCGCATCGCTGCCGGAGCTTGCACGAGCTATGTTCATATTTTTCATCAAAATAGCATAATGGGTCCCGTTATACGCAGAACCGCTTGCATATCTTCCAACTAGCATGTATTTCCCATCTTCGGGAAGATTAGCGCAAATATTAGCTTCTCGGATAAAATTATTCTGCCAGTATTTACCCGCTTCATATCCGTTCAGTGTCGCAACCGGCGTTGCGGTTTCGAGAGCTGCATTTACTGCAGCCACGTCACCCTCGGGTACAATATAGAAATTATATGCAGCACCGCTTCTGTAGGCTACAGTTGAAATCTTACCGGTGTAATCACCGGCTTTGAGTGAGCCGAGCTTATATGCAAACCAATCCTCCGCAAGTCCGGTTACCTGCATATAATTACCCGCTGAAGCGGTCAGACTCATATGTGTCGCCGCATTGACTGAGAGTAGATAATCGCCCGCGGTAAGGTATCCGTTGGTCGCGGTCTTGGTAAAATCAACGCTCGCTTGTTCCGGAATCGGTGCATTTTTATAGCTGTATGTAATCTCAGCATTACTTATATCAATTGCTTTTCCTGCAGAGTCATACGCTACCGAGCGAATGTACACCGACGGTTCGCCGACATATGCTGTGTTCTGGCTCGGAACCAGTTCAAGCTTTGTGAAATCAATATCCTTCACCGGCACATATCCCTCTGGGATAAACTTAATTCTGTATGTCACATGATAGAAGCCACTGTGACGACCCATAACAAATCGAACCGTGTATATTCCGGGTTCTGCAAATGAAGTCGGAGGCCAAGCGGTCTTAGGAAGACAACTGTGGTA
>JAZTXE010000109.1:0-9589 GCA_045636205.1 Eubacteriales bacterium | reverse complement strand
CTCGGTTATTCCGAAGGCGCGGACTAACATTATCGCAAAGTCTGCGCGCTTGATGTTTTTTGCAGGTGAGTAGGTGTTCTCACTCGTTCCGTTTACAACGCCGCTGTCAACAAGTGCGTAGATTGCGTCCTTTGCCCAGGTATGGTTTCCGAGGTCTACGAATTTCTCGCCGGGTGCGGTGGGTGTATCATCCCCTGCATCGGTATTACCCGAATCGTCGGGTTGCTGGCTGCCGCTTTCGTTGCCGCTGCCACCCGCTGAACCGGAACCGCCTCCGCTGCCACCGCCGGAACCTGAACCTGAACCGTCATTTCCGCTCGGAGGCGTTACTACAGGCTGATTGTTTTCGGGCGTGTTGCTTGAGCCGGAGTTGTTGTCATCGGAAGCACTGCTGCCGCCGATGCCTCGGTAAACCGTGACTTTAAAGTTAATGGTTTTTTCAACTACTCCGTCAGATGCCTTTATTGCAACCTTGTGCTCGCCTAACTGATGGCTGTCGGGAGTCCAGCTTATGATGTTAGTGTCCTCGTTAAAGCTTGCTCCGCGAGGGAGAGCGAGAGCTGAATATGTTATCGGCTTATCGCTGTTAGCAGAAATTGTGCGTTTGAATGTGCTTCCGACTGCTACTCGGCTATCTGCAACAGGATTGGTTTCCAAGCTTCTGTCATAGCTGAGAGTTGAACGGATTTCAGCACTTGCACCCGCGTGTAAGTCGTAGGTATATCCCGCCGAGAGGTCTTTGTTGTCCTCCAAGCTTCTGACGGTTGATATGTCACCGATGTCGAGAACTATGTTATCGCCGACGCGCTTTGCGTCCAGAATGTCATAGGTTGCATTGCTCATACCGTCATTTTCGATGAAGATGTATTTGTCCTTGAGGTCGTTTACGTCTTCTACATCACATGAAATGGTGATAGTATTTTCGATTGCCAGGTCGCGCGTGAAGTCAACGACTGTTGCGGGGATATTCTCGCCGGTTAACTCACCTATTTTACTTGCATCATGCGCGTAAGCTCTGATGAGGTTTCCGTCTGCATCGGTGGTATAAACACCTACGAAGCCTTGGAAGTCAAACATATCGGCTACGCGGTATTCGACATCACTGTTGGTTGCGTATACGACATAGTCTATACGGTTGCCGCCATTGAAGGTTACTTTGACGGCTTTGACCGTGTCCTTCATGGTCTCCTGCGCTCCGCCGATGCGCTCGACGGGTATGCTCTCAATGGACTCAATGTTTGAGTTTAAGTTATAAGGTTCAAAAACAGTGGTGAACAGAGTGTCTAAGTTTTCACCTTTTCTTCGTGCAAGGACCCATTCAAACATTTTCGGGTTGTTGCGGTACTGTGACGGATAGCCGTGAGCAACCGTGATTTCATCTAAGTCAAAGTCATTTACCATCGTCATTTTCAGATGAAGGTCGGTTTCCACACCGTAGCCCAAATTGTTGCGGAAGTCCTTGATTTTGAAGTCTGCCGAGAAGTTTCCGGTCTGCGGGCTCTTCGCGCGGCGCACATGGTCAAGCCAAGAGTACGCAGTAGCCGTCGGCGAAGTGGACCATGGGATATCCGGACCTGCGTAGCTGCCCATCGGCTGGGCTACGAGCTTGGACTGTACTTCTTCGTTGAATTCAACCTCATCTGACTGCGAGTGGAAGCTGTACAGGTGATCATTTCCGCCACGGATGCGGAAGAAGTCAATGCCGTAGCTTGTCGTATCATCAATATTGACCATTACGATGCTTCGTCTGTAATCCTCGGTCATCGGATATACATGGCTTGCGTCAACGTCCATAACCTGAACATCTCCGCCGTAATCGAAGTGCAGAAGCTTGCCGGGCTGACCGCTGTCTGACTGAGATATTTCGTTTACGACTACAGTGTTATGGCTAAGGGTTGAATGCCCCCAGTATGAGTATTCGTTGCCCCATGAGTTGCGCGTGTAACCCATATCGGGCCCCATGTTGATGCCGAAAGCCTCAATACCAAGGTTCAATCTGTCGGGGTGTCTGTGACCGAAGCCGCGGATAGAGCCTATCCAGAAGTTTCTTTGGTTTGAGTACTTGGACGTTGCAGCTTCGTCCGCGCTGCCGTCGCGCAAAATTGAATATCCGAAGCCGTTTAAGCTGCGACTCTTGTCCGCATCGTATTCGCCGTGCTCTTTGATAACTGAGAGAACATCATTCGGAGCAGATTCGGGGTTTTCGGTGAAGATGTCGTACTTGAGTGAGGAAACATCTTCTCTTGACTGCAGGTAAAGCGCCTGAGCCATTATAGGATCTTTGGTGTATTTGAAGAAATCCAACAAGCACTTGGAAATAGTGGTCGAGAAGGATTTGCTGATAGTAGCGGTCTGACCGCTGTCTCCTATCTGCGGGTTCTGCAATCCGCAAAGGAAACCCGGGAGGTTTGCAGTGAGCATCTTTCGATACCTTGCGTTCTTGTAAAGGTTATACTTATCTGCAAGTGGGTTTATCTCGTTATAGAGCTGTAAGTATTCAGACGCTCCGCCGAGTGCCCATGCCCATCCCTGCGTGTATTCTACCGAGCCTTCGTCGCCGTAGCCGTCACGGTCAACCGAGCTTATCAGCTTCGGAGTAAGCTCGCCGCCTGACTCGTACGGGAAGGCGAGTTCGCCGGTATCACGGTTCATCCATTCAAGCCATGCGCCGCTCTCTTCTTCATCGTCGAGAACCAACGCCGCCAGAGACAGTGCCGAGATTACGCGGCCGAAGTTTGACCAGAGCTTACCTTCGTAGCAGCCGTTGTATACAGCACGGAGGATACCGTCCTCGCAGTTCTGACGGATTTTCTCACCGTCGGTCTTGGGATTTTCCATGTTAAACTGCGCAGCTTTCTTTGACAGATAAGAAATTACTTCGGGGTCATCATACATATCAAAGAATGCATCGTATGCGGAGGAGAAATTCTCGGAGGTTTGCGGATCGGTTATCATACCCGAGAGCTTACCGCGTGCCTGAACCACGCCGTTGCCTATCATCGCTGCATACGGCTGAAGGTCCATGTCCGGATATACATCTGCAAATCTGTCAACCAGGATTGCACCTGCACGACCGTATTTTTTATCTCCGGTATATACATATGCATCGCGCAAGGAGGTGACTGCGTTCTTAAGCAGACCGCCGCCGTTTCCGTACTCATAGAAAATATGCATATTGTAGAATGCCACATAATAGTGGATTTCTTCAAAGGTTTTGTAGGAATCCTTATCCGCGACATAGAGGGTAATCATGTTACCGGTTCTGTAGCCGTAACCGTCGTCAACACCCCAGCCCTCACCCTTTTCCGGATGAAGGTCGTTTGTCAGAAGGTGAGAACCGTTTTTCTTTGCAAGCTCATAATCCCAGTTACCGTGCTCATCAATGCCGGTCTGGTAGAAGCTCCAGAAGTCGTTTGACGGGAATTTTCTGCGGCAGACATCACATTGAACCTTCCAAGGTGAGTTGAGCTGATCCATTAGTGATGCGCCGGTGTTGTACTGAACATCGTACCAGTACTCGCCGCAATATTTACAATTGTACAGATTCGGGTCATCACGGTGTCCCATGATGGCGGTTCGCGGCAGACCATTGGTGGTTATGTTATCGTAAATATAATCGAGTCTTTCCAGATACTTGTCTGCCTTCTGCACCGCGGTGTTTTTCATCGACTGTGCCCAACTGTAAAGATTGATGTTTTCGCGGGCGGTTTCAACTCTGTCCGCTCTGTAGTAGGTTGAGGAGATTTTACCGTCACGCACACTCATGTTTATGGTGTTGGAGATGATTTCGCCGTCAACTACCGCGCTGACTTTAATTTCACCCACGCCTATTTCGCCTGCCGGTGATACGAAACCGGTTTCGGATACGTTGAGAATTGAGGGGGCGTTTGTCGTGTAGGAAACAGATTCTGTCAGGTCGAGCTCGATGCCGTCTCCGGATATGCCGGTCACCTTGAGTTGTATGCCGTCACTGCCCGGACGCATTACGTAAGACGGTGCGGAGACCGCGATTGAACTGACGGATGCATTCTTAACGTTAACCGTGAGAGTATATTCTGCGCTGAGTCCGTTGAGGCTTGCCAGATAAGTGACGGTCGTGCTTCCTTTGGTCTTGCCTATCAGAGTCTTTCCGTCTGCAGCCACTTCAACGATGCTTGAGTCTTCAACATCTGTTACGGTGAAGGTGATGGAGCGGTTATCCATTATGCGCCCATCAGCAGTCTCTACCACAAATGAAGGAAGTGCGGACTCGCCGACGGAGATTTCGCCGAGCTCTGCGGTTAGTGCGGCAACGCCGTTGTTATCTACGGTTACCGGTATGGTAGCGGTTTTGGTCGGGTAGCCGTGGATGGTTGCGGAAACAATTATGTTCGCCTGACCCTCGGAGACCGCGGTTACTATTCCGGTTTCTTCGTCTACGGTCAGGATTTCCGGGTCATCGCTTATGATTGAAAGCCTGCTCTTTGACTCCCATAAATCCGACGGGTCAAAAGCAAATTCTCTGCCATCTGCCATTATTGCAGAGGCTTCGACATCAAAAGCTTCTCCGACTGACATGATTCCCGGATTTGAGGCTTTGACCCTGAGTTCAGCAAAAGAATCGCCCATGCTGATACGGTGGAATCTGATAGCACCTAAAATAATATAATGGTAATTTACAGCGGACATACTTCCGGTAATTGCGCGGAAGACTATTGTATGCACACCCTCCTGCAGATTTACGCAGTTGAAAGTGGTTCCGCCCAGGTTTCTTTGATCAAAGTCATATTTACCCATATATTCGCCGTCGATATATATAGCAAATAAACCGCCGGAAATGTTTCGGTTTCCTACGAAGTCGAAGCTGTAAGTTCCCGCTTCGCCCTCTTTGACCATAAAGTCGATTGCGAGGTCTGATTTTATCGGGGTATCGAGTGTGTCTACGAGCGTTGAGAAGCCGCCTACACCAAAGGTGCAGCGCAGCGGGTAAGCTGCTCTTACGGTTTCAACAAGGTCGCTTGTAAGCTCCTTGTTGATTTCCCAACCCTCGTCCTCAATTTTTATGTCGTTGGGGTCTACTGTCTCATATTTGGGATAGTATTTTGCAAAATCATAGATGATGGTATGTTCGTTGGTTGCCTGACGAACCGTGACGGTGAAGACCTCGCTTGGTACACTCTTTCCGCCGAGCTCTACGGTTGCTCTGATTTGCGCGGTTCCTGCGGAGATACCGCTTATGTATCCGTCAGGTGAGATGTCTATTACCTGTCCAGAATCGGAGGGCAAAATTTCATAGCTTACCGCACCGTCAAGCACGGTTGTTTTCACGCCGCCTTCAAGCTCTGCAATTGTAACGAGTTTCTCGGATTTTCCCTCGTAAATGTACTTGGGAGACTGGATGTAAACCTTCTCGGGCGGCATTGCGTCATCAACCGTGATGAGAAGTGCTCCGCTTCTGAGGAACGGCCCTTTTTTCATGTGGACGACAACGTTGGTGCTGCCGGATGCCAGACCTGTAATAACGCCGGCATTGTCAATTCGGAGTATGCTTTCGTCCTGTACATCGTAGAAGACCTCAAACTCACCGTCAGGGGAGGCTTCTCCGTTAAACTGCATAGCGCGTGCGATTACGGAGATACTTTCGCCGATTTTGATGGTAGTCTTTTCCGCTTGCAGGCCGACATACTCAAGCTCGTTTACGCGCTCGGAGACCGTGACCGGGACAAAGACTTCTATCTCCTCGCCTGCAAGCTCGGCGACTATATTAAATCCGCTTTCGCCGTGTGCAAGGGCGGTGAGAACCCAGTTCTCATCTATTTTTATTTTGTCATTTACGGGTACGAGACTGATGTTTGCAAAGCTGTTGTTTGCGATACTGTCGTCATCCAAGAACAGCTTGACCTCAATCTGCGCCTTTGCCATATACTCGTATTCGTCCTCTTCGTCCGGCTTTTCGTCCGGGAAAAGGGTGTTCTGCGAAAGGCTTGCGGATGCGGTCTTGAGGTAGTTTTCGGTAACGGTTATTTGAATTTGACCGTGGAGCACTTTTTGGTCGATTACCGCGGTGGCTATAATATTAGCGGTGCCCGGGGTAAGTGCGTGCACGGTTCCGTCGGGAGATACGGTTGCAACGGTGGTGTTATCAGAGGAATAGGTCATGCTGTCGGCAGAGCCTTCCTCGAAGAAGTACGCGCTCCCGCCTGAGACGATTGCATCCGCGGAAAACGGAGTCTGCTCGCCCGGATAGAGTTTGGTGTTTCCGATGGTGCATTCAACGCTCTCAAGCACGGGTTTTCCTTCAAGTGCGACAAGTTCAAACTTCTTGATAAAGAAGTGATTTCCGGCACCCGGGTCGGTGGTTATAAGCTTTATTACATGGTAGCCGTTTTTGAGGAATACCGGATTTGTGCGTACGGTTTCGCCGGCCTCTTCTTCGAATATCGTGTTACAGGTTGCATTGCCGACATAGGACTCGTCAACCGCGATATCCACACTTGCGCTGCCCGCACCTTTTTTGTACGTGGTTAAATCAAGTCTGTAATATCCGTCGATGGGCACATGCACTTTAAATGCAGTGACCGCACCGGCACTCGGTCTTATGTGCAGGTGGTCCTCTCTGTAGTACCAGCTGCCGTTTGTGTTACTGTCGCCGTCAACCTCCCAGCCGTGCTGCTCGATTGTAGCGGGAACCGTACCGGCGAGAGACGGCGCGTACAAGCCGTCGTTTATTTCGCCGTCAATCTCCGGGTTGTCACCGAAGGTAACGAGAATATTCTCGCCCTTTGACGGCATGGGGAGGATTGTGCGTTCGATTTTATATTCGAGCGGGTGAGTGTTATATGAGCCGGAAACCGTAATGGCAACCTTGCCCTCGCCTGTTGCTGTAACGGTGCCGTCGGGCGAAACCGTTGCAACAGCGGGGTTTGACGAGTTGTACACAAGGTTGAGAAGTGCCGGTGAAACTAAGACATCGCCGATTTTTGCGATAACCTTGAGTTCGGCAGACTGACCTGTGTAGTCTATCGGAGTGACGGGTTTAACACTGAATTCGGGAACCGCGGCAACAAACGGAACAAAGCTGAGTGAAACAAGCGAGAAGTTTGCGCCTTTGCTGGTGTCAGTGACACCGTCATCATATATTCTGCGGAAGGAGATTGTCTTGTAGCCCGCGGTTGCAAAGTTTACCTTGCCTATGCGGGTGGTGATTGCCTGATTTAAATCTGCGCCACTTGATTTAAAGCTGTATTCGCCGATTTTTGCATCGTCAACGTATACTTCCCATGCACCGGTGTCCGCGGTTTTTATGCCGGTGAAGTCAATGTCGTATACTCCGCCGACCGGGACATATGTGCGGATGGTAAGCATTTCGTTTGCTGAAGGCATGCGCAGGAATACGCTTCCGTTTCTTGCGGCGAAGTATGCCGGAGTGCCAATGAATGCGGAGGTGCCGCTGAGCACTACTTCCCAACCAAAGTTGTCTATGTTTACGATATTGTGGATAGCTGTATCGTCTTCATTGAGACCTTTTGAAAATTCAATTGTGTGGGCAGACTGCGCCGGACGCTCAAGTATTGTAATCGGAGGGAGTTCATACTCGACCGGCGTGGCATTCCCTTTATATAATGTAGATACTTTTATTGCGTCGGTACCCGCGCCTGAAGCGGTGAGGATGCCGTCCGGACTAATGGTGAAAACGTTGTTATTTCCGGAGAGTGTGCTGTATGTTACGGTCAGGTTATTCTCATCGAGATATACGCTTTCGCCTATGACTTCTATTTTCGACGAGTCGCCGACATAGCGAGGCTTTTCGGAAAGCTCTGCCTTAATGCCGTATTCAAAAGCCGGCTCATCCGGCTTTATAAGTTTTAAGTTTACGCCCTTCGGGCAGACGGTAAGCCGCCATCCGGAGGAGTTCTTGCCGCCGTCATCGGCTGTGATGGTAATAGTGCGGATGCCTTCTTCGAGGTATACGTTTGACATTCTCTTAGTAAGCTGGTTTGAATCCGATGTGTCAGAGAAATCGTAATAACCCAGGTCCTTACCGTCTATATTGAGGTAAAGCTTGCCGTATGCGTTGTTTCGGTCGCCTGCGAGAAAGTCAACCTTATACGTTCCAGTCTGCGGTACCTCAATGTTGTAGGTGATGGAGGTCGGAGATGTATGGTCGAGGTCATAAAGGAACTCAAAGTAATCCGCGTTAGTCGACCAGACAACAACCTTGCCCGTGCATATCTTGAATTCCGTGCCGGTTGTGTCATAAGAGAGCTGGTTTACATAGTTTTTGCCCCAGTTGATAAAGTCATCGCCCTGCAACGACTGATGATTTGCGTATGTGCCGTTCGGGTCATTGGAAAATCTTGCCGCAATATAATCGGGTTTTTCGCTTATGGTAATTGCGTCAAATTCATGCTCGAACAGTTCGGAATAAACCGGGTCTCCGGTTTCGGGGTCATCTTTAATGAAGTATTTGGCGGTCAGCTTGATAGTGTCAGTACCTGTGCCGACTGCGCTTACTGCGCCGTTGGAGGTGACTTTAAACACATCGTCAGTGCCTGAACCTGTGGTGTAGGTTGCAATAAGTCTTGACGGGTCAATATCAAAGCCTTTGCCGGAGAGCTCTATTTGCGCGGTATCGCCGACAAATTCGAGAACCGACGAAACTTTAGCCGCAAAGAGATATTCAAAAGCCGGGTCGTCTTCGCTCAGGAGTGTCAGCGTGGCCGACTTGGGGCGGACATAATATCCGCTTGCGGGTGTTGAATATGCGCCTGCTTCGTTTGTGGTTATTGTCAGAGTGTTAAGGCCGGCGGTCAGCTCAACATCCTGCAGTCTCTGCGTGGCAGGTGCGGAAGAGTCGGAGAAGTCATAGTAGCCGACACGCTCCTCGCCGATATCTAAATGCAGTTTTCCGTAATCCTTATGATTTCCGCCCGAGGTGAGTTCAACTTTATATCTTCCGTCCTGCGGAACGAAGAAATTATATGTAATGGTGGACTCAACGCCTGCATCATAGGCGTAGTGAAAGAATCCGGCGGTGGTATTCCAATTTCTCAATTTTCCGGTTGAGAGCCCGGACCATACCATGCCGGTAGCTGCGTAGGAGAGCTGATTCGTATATGCATCACTCCACTTTGTGACAACCGGTGCACCGTCAAAGTTTCCGGAGAGCTTGGCTTCCGGGTCGTTGCTGAATGCCAGATTTATGGTATCAACCGGAACGAAGTAGAGCGCTTCGATTTTAGCGCCCGACCAGTTGCCGCCTGTATTGTTGCAGATTGCAAGATGATGGAGATTTCCTTCGGTTTCCGGCAGCGTCACGGTGTTCTCAAACATATGCAGGTTGTTCATTGCGCCCTCAGCTTTAAAATCGTAGCTGCCGAGAACCTGAATGTCATTGCCTACATAATCCCATGCTTTGTTTCCTACATATCCGCCGATTTTAAACGTAGCCTTGCCTTGATGGTCGTTAGGGAGGGTTCCTGCAGGTGTTTTCATGAACACTCTGTACGTACCTGCGGGGACTTTTATTGCAAGCGGTGCAAAATGGTCAGCATTAGTGTTTGTTACATAAACATAGTTTGCTGCTGCGACTATACTTTGGGTGTGTATA
>JAZTXE010000108.1:0-22430 GCA_045636205.1 Eubacteriales bacterium | reverse complement strand
AGGAATGCGTGCTCAGGGCCGGAGGAGGGATAGTCAAGCCCGCTTGCCACCGTGTAAACCGGGGCAGGCTCGCCGTTCTCATCCTTGAGCATTATGCTGTTAAAGCCGTGCATAATTCCCTCTTCGCCGTAGGAGAGGCTTGCCGCGTGGTCGCCAAGCTTCGTTCCTCTGCCGAGCGGCTCAACGCCGTATATCTCAACCGGGTCGTTAAGGAAGCCCGCGAACATTCCCATAGAGTTAGAGCCGCCGCCAACGCAGGCGACAACGGCATCGGGCAGCTCGCCCGTCATATCAAGGAACTGCTCTCTTGCCTCAATTCCGATAACGCTCTGGAAATCGCGCACCATCATCGGGAACGGATGCGGGCCGAGCACCGAGCCGATGCAGTAAATAGCGTCCTTGTACTCCTTGCTGTACGCCTCAAACGCCGCGTCAACCGCTTCCTTGAGCGTTGCAAGACCGTGGGTAACCTCTACTACGTTTGCTCCTAAAATCCTCATTCGCGCAACGTTGGGTGCCTGCTTTTTAATATCCACCGCGCCCATGTAAATATCGCACTCAAGACCGAAGTATGCCGCCGCAGTCGCAAGCGCAACACCGTGCTGACCCGCACCGGTCTCTGCAATGAGCTTTTTCTTGCCCATGTACTTTGCAAGAAGCGCCTCGCCCATGCAGTGGTTTAACTTATGTGCGCCCGTGTGGTTTAAGTCCTCACGCTTTACATAAAGCTGAACATTGCCGAGAGTCCCGGAAAGACGCTCCAAATGCGAAATCGGTGTCGGTCGCCCCTGAAACTCCTTGCGGATGCGGCGAAGCTCGCTTATAAACTTTGAGGATTTGCATATCGTAAAATACGCCTCGGTAATCTCCTCCATCGCTTTTTTTAAGTTTTCCTCAATAAATACGCCGCCGTATTTGCCGAAATATCCGTTCTCGTCGGGGTAGTTTTTAAAATAAGTATCAAAATCTACATTGTTAAAAATCATTTTATATATCCTCCATAATCAAAGTTTAAAATCTGTATCCGTATAACCTTCTTTTATTTCCCGAGTCGCCATCGTTTTGTAAGACGTATCATATAAATAACCTCCGAAATAAAAAATCCTTGACAGACCTATACTGTCTGCCAAGGACGAATAAACATCTTATCCGCGGTGCCACCTTGATTTGTGAATGCCACACACTTTGCGGGATACCAACATACCCCCGGCAACTCACGCGTGCCCAACGTCGCAGAATACTCGGCCATTCCTTATGCCTTTGACTGCGCCCTCTGCGGTCCATTTGACGGTTTGTTTTCTGCCGGGTTCTCAGCTACCCCCGGCTCTCTGAAAGAGCATCGCCGCCGTTATCTCCGCTTCAACGGTTTAAAATATTCCTTTTTTATCATTATACGCACAGGTTTACTTTTTGTCAAGACTATTTTTTCGTCTTAGTCTTTCAGGCATCGCCTTTATCGCGCCGTTTATCTCTGCACCGACGACTATTATCATGCTCACTATATACAGCCAGAACATCAGCACTATAACCGTACCAATTGTACCGTAGAGTGCGGAATTCCGCATGAAATACTTAACATAGGCTGAAAAGCCCACTGTCAGCACCAAAAAGCCCACCATGGAGAACACGGTTCCCGCCATCACCTCGCGGAATTTGAGCTTAATCCCGGGTACAAACTTGTACATCAGGCATAGGAAGAAGAACATGACCGCGGCAAACGTCACCCACCGCCATGCGTCCACGATATTTATAAGTATCGTCGGAATCCGCATCCCGCGCGCAACGGTTTCGACAAAATCCGTGCTGAAGGCGACAATGACTATCATAACCGTTATCATAACCCCGACCGCGAGAATAAGTAACATGGAAAATAAAATCTCCCCGAAGAAGCTCCGCCTATCCCTTGTACCGTGTGCGAAATTGAGCGCGCGAGAGAGCGCACGCACCGCCTTTGAGGCGGAAAACACCGTCGCAACAATACCGATTGACAGAAGCCCGACGCTGCGGTTATTTGAAATATACTCAACATACGTGCTTATCAGGCTGACAATCTCGGAAGGGAAAATCGGCGCAAGAAACGACTCAATCATCTTGGTCGATATGTTAAATGATGCGATAAGTGTGTTTAAAAATATCAGAAACGGAAACGTCGAGAGCATCAGGAAAAAGGCAAGCTGACCGCCCGCCTGAGATATGTTGTGCTCATATATTCGCGCAGTGACGCTCTTTAGCATGTACTTTATCCGCCCGTCACTCTCTTTTATCTGAAGAATTCGCTCGAACATTTAAAACACCTCTTCACCGTCTAAAAACTGAAATCCCAGCCACCGAGACCTATGAGCATCTTTACCACTGAAAAATACTCGCGCAGGTGGTACTGCAGCAGTAAATCAAGCCTGGGCGATTTTACCGCAATCCCGGTCGCATCAATCCCGACACTACGCGCAAGGTATTTTCCGCGCCACAAATGGAATTCGTTTGTCAGCACCGCGCACGAAACATCAAGGCTTCCCTCGCGCTCTTTTATAATGCGCGCTGAATACTCAAGATTCTGCGCGGTATTGAGCGCCTTGTCCTCAATTATTATACGTGATGCAGGGATTCCCGCATCCTCAAGACCGCGCCGAAACGCCTCGGCTTCGGTTATCGTCTCAATATCGCCTTGGCCACCTGTTACAATCGCAATCGCCTGCGGGTTCTCAGCCATGTACTCCTCAAGCGCATCCATGCGCGATGCCATCACCATGCTCGGCACGTCACCGTAAAGCCCCGCACCCAGCGCAATTATGTATCGCTCATCACCGCTGGCATCCGTGTTATCATTTGATATTATAATTCCCTGCACTATGATAAACGAGACCGCCACGCACACAAGCCCTATCCTATAGGCAAATCTAAGCCATACCGCCAAACGCACCCCTCGCTCAGCAAATAGTCCGACCGCACCGTATATCGCCCATGCAACGCCCGCTATAATCATAAACGTGGGCAAAAACATCATGTAAAATATCCGCAATATCCCGCCAACCGCGGCAACCGCGAGCCCACACGCAATATGCAATTTAGTAATTTTCCCCATAATAACACCTCGTCGCCGTCGTGAAATCACATCATTTCCTGCTCCCATTTTTCGTAGAGCTCTGAAATGTGCGCCTTTAGCTCCTCCATCTGACGGTAAATGCGCTCGACCTCGCCGTAATCGGTCGCCTTTTCCTCCATCTCTGCCTCAAGCGCCTTTAGGTTTTCCTCGCATGCGCCTATCTCGCGCTCAATTATCCCCGCGCGCTTTTCCGCAGCACGCGCGGCACGGCTGGTATCCTTTGGCTTTTCTTTCTTTTCCTTTTCAGGCGCGGGTGTTTGAGTTTTCACATCCTCAATCTTTCCCTCGCTAACCGCACGGCGGTACTCCTCAAAGCCACCGTGCCAGTCCTCAACACCGTCGGACGTCATATGCCAGATACGGTTTGCGAACCTATTTATAAAATATCTGTCATGCGATACGAAAAGAAGCGTGCCGTCAAACTGCTCGACCGCATCCTCTATCCACTCACGCGTGGGTATGTCCAGATGGTTCGTCGGCTCGCCAAGAATAAGGAAATTGACCTTGGCGCACATGAGTATGCAAAGCTTTAACCTGCTTCTCTCACCGCCCGAGAGCGTGGAAACTGGGTCAAAGACCTCATCTCCGGTAAAATCAAACGCCGCCAAGTGGTTTCTGGCGGTCTGTGGGGTCATGTTAAGCTCGTAAATGAGCGTGTCCACCAGATTGCGGCTCTCGTCCTCAAACTCTATATTCTGCGGCAGTACGCCGATTTTCACCGTCGGTCCAAACCTGACGTACCCGTGGTCCGGCGGTATCTCACCGCAAATCACCTTTAAAAGTGAGGTCTTCCCGCAGCCGTTATCGCCTATAAGACCAATCTTCTCGCCGCCCTGTACCTGAAACGTCAGCTCCTCGAAGAGCCTCTTATCGCCAAGCGTAAGCCCAAGCCCCTTGGCTTCCATAAGGCGGTCGCCGTAGAACTCACGGCTGGTAAAGCTTCCGCGGAGAGTACGCCGCTTGTCCTGCGGCTTTTCAGTCTTTGTAATGCGCTCGATGCGCTTTTCAATCGCAAAAGCGCGCACCTGCAGCTTCTTGTTTCCCATGCCCCAGCCGTGCATGCGG
Source organism: Eubacteriales bacterium (assembly GCA_045636205.1). Taxonomy (GTDB): domain Bacteria; phylum Bacillota; class Clostridia; order Oscillospirales; family JAAYXM01; genus JAZRUF01. The sequence continues at coordinate 18,265 of JAZTXE010000108.1, read as the reverse complement.
TTAGCTGTAAACTGAAGTTCCGCCGCCTTTTTCTGCTCAGCTAAGTACTTCTTCATCTGCGCGTCAAACCGCTCCTGACGCTCCTTGACGTAGAAGCTGTAATTCCCCGCATAGAACTCCACGCCGCCTGTGTCGGTCATCTCAATAATGCGCGTCACGCATCTGTCTAAAAACAGACGGTCATGGGAGATAACAATTACCGTCCCCTCGTACTTGGATATGTAATTTTCAAGCCACTCGACCGCGTCCATATCCAGATGGTTTGTCGGCTCGTCAAGCAGCAGTAAATCCGCCTTTTTGAGTATCGCCTGCGCCAGGCTTATCCGCGTCTTTTCACCGCCTGAAAGGCGCGAGAAAAACTGAGAGCGCATAGCCGGTGTTATACCCAGGCCCACCGTCGTCATATTAAGCGCAACCTCAGTGTCATACCCGCCTAAATGCTCAAACCGCGCGGTCTTTTGACTGTAGCCTCGCATCACGTCCTCACCCGCATCGCCCTGCGCCATACGCTCCTCGAGCGCACGCAGCTCTTCTGCAAGCGCCTGGGTCTCTGCAAACGAGGTCCTGAGCACCTGCTCAACCGTGTACTCGGGCGGGTACTTGGGTATCTGCTCAATCATCGCCACGCGCACACCCGCAGGTGTTGCAATCTCACCGCTGTCATAGTCAAGCTCACCGGAAAGTATCTTAAAAAGCGTCGTCTTTCCGGTTCCGTTTCCGCCGACCATGCCTACCCGCTCACCGCGCTGCACCGCGAAGGACACATCGCGCAACACGTGATGCTCACCGTAGTATTTATTTAACCCGCTTACTGAAAGGTCAACCATTGCTATCAAACATCCTCAGAAGTTTTTTCCGCATCCGGCGCACGCACGACCACGAGCGCGCTGAGCGTTCCGAACACGCTAACCACCGCCTCGCCGCCTTCCATGCAGCGCTTTACATGCTCAAACATATCCTGCTCTGCAGCGGCAGGGATGTCAATATACCCCATAAGCGTCTCGCACTTGAGCTGCCAGAAATTTCCGAGCCTTTCCTCGCCGCTCGCCGCGTGCACGTGCTTGAGCTCGGCATACCCGACCTCGCCCACATACCCGGTCATGAGTATCTCCTCGCGTTTTAAGCCGTCACCGCCCAAGCGCTGTGAATACACTCCGCGCGGGAAAAGTGCGCCCAACACGGTTTTTTCGTCATTGTAATACGTGCGGTAGGCATTCTCACTCTCAAAGAACTTTATGCCGTGGGGTATCATCGAAAGTTGGAAGTTGTACTCCCCACCCACCTTGAACTCACGCAGAGCCTTTACGCCCATAACGCGCGCGGCAAAGAACTGGCTGCCGTCGAGCGTTTCAAGCAGGTACTTGCCGTCTAAGAAATCATCCGCCTCGCCGATAAGCTCCTCGCGCACGCGAAGATTTATAACGCAGTCGCCGTGGTAGTGCGGGTCAATATTTAAAAGCTGCGTGGATTTTTTCTCATGGTCAAGCCCAAGGCGCAGCCAAATCTCCGCTCCCGACTCATCCGTCCAGAACGAATATGCGCCGTCTGCAAGCGGCAGTATCTTTCCGTTGCTCAGAACGCAGTCTGCAAGCTTGTACACATCGTCCTCACAGCTAATCTTAAAGCCAATGTTTTCAAAAATAGTCTCCATAACAATTTGCTTCTCCTGTCCTTTATATAAAAAACGTACATTCAATTTAAATAAGCGTAAGCCCCTTATCACTTTCATTTACATATCTGACCGTATATGCAGTGCCGCCGAAGCTTTTGTAAATATATGCAATGCAGTGCTCAGACGCATCCACCATCGCTCGATTGCGCTCGGACATACACGTGGGCGTGTACTCCTTTGAAATATACCCAACCTTGTCCGCCCGCGAAATAATATCCATATACCTTACACGCTCGCTCTCACGCCACTTGATAGCCTGGTTTTCGCACGGAAGCATCAGCTCAAGGGTTATAAACGGAAGCTCACCATCGCGCAGCTCCAAAACCGCCTCGGCTGCAAGCATATCGAACCCGAGCGCACCGCCTGAAATGAAGTTTGAAATCCCGCGCGCGGACAGGCTGCGTATCTCATTTTTAATCGCGTCATATATTCCGCCGCTGTCCTGCTTACGTATTATGCGATGCCCGGTAAAGCAACAGCTTCTCGGCGTATTATCTGTCATTTAATTTCACACACTCTCGTCTAATTATACTTAAAATAAATTAAAAAGGCTGTCTTAAACGCGCGAAGGAATATATATTCCGCGCTTCTAAGACAGCCTTTGGCCGCTAAAATACAAAACTTATTTGGATGCCTGGTTGAGCTTGACCGTCAATGCGCTCTTTTTGCGGGCAGCAGTATTCTTATGCAGGATACCCTTGGATACCGCACGGTCTACATTCTTAACCGCGGCTTTATAAGCTGAGGCCGCCGCCTCGCCACCTGCTTCTACAGCTGCATCAAATTTCTTGATAGAAGTCTTCAGTTCGGACTTAGCAGCCTGATTGCGAGCTGCGTAAACACTGCTCAGCTCTACACGCTTTTTTGCGGACTTAATGTTTGGCATAGCGTCCACCTCCTTAGTTCTTTGTTATGATACCGATTTATTTTATCACTAAACCGCTCAAATTGCAAGAGAAATTTTTTAATTTTTGAATAGTTTACCATTTTTATGAAAAAATAACAGTACAGAGCGCAAAAAACACTGCTTGGGGAGGCAAAAAAATGAAAAATATACGAACCGACTTAGCCCTTGAGGCTCAAGAAATCTGGCAAGAAAGCGCGAGCGAGCAGACCGAGCTTGCGGGAGTGGTCGCAACCGAAGAGGAAATTTCCGGCATGACCATAACCCGCGTGCGCGTTATAGACGAGCGCGGCGCCGCCTACCTTGGAAAACCCATAGGAAATTACACCACAGTGGAAATCGAGGGCATAACCCGCCGCGATGCGGATATTTTCCCGCGCGCAATCGACACAGTCGCCTCCGAGCTTACAAAAATGCTCCCACAGGGTGACGGCACGGTTTTAATCGCAGGTCTCGGTAACAAAAGCATAACACCCGACGCGGTAGGCGCACTGGCGGCTAACAATATAATGGTCACCCGCCACCTGATAAGCTCGCTTCCGGATATGTTCGGAAGCTTAAAGCCCGTCGCCGCTATTGTCCCGGGTGTACTCGGCACGACCGGCATAGAAAGCCGTGAGCTCATCCGCGGCGCAATAGAGCACACAAAACCCAAATGCGTTATAGTAATAGATGCGCTCGCATCACGCAGACTAAGTCGCCTGTGCCGAACGGTTCAGATTACCGATACCGGTATAACACCGGGTTCGGGTGTCGGCAACTCGCGCGCTGCAATAAATGAAGAGACGGTAGGCGTTCCGGTAATCGCGCTGGGTGTCCCCACGGTGGTGGACATCCGCACCCTTATCTATGACACCGCCGAGGACGCAGGCACCCCGCTTCCCGACTCCGCACTCGATAAGCTCGATACCACCCTCATGGTCACACCCAAGGAGATAGACGTGCGCGTGTCAGACATCGGCAAAATCATCGGCTACGCGATAAATTCCGCTCTCCAGCCCGGAGTAACACCTGAGGATATGGACGTATTTTTGTCGTAATTTTCCTGCTAAATTACGTAAACTGCGGGCGATTCATTAACCGCCCGCAGTTTACTATACCTCAAACATCTTTATGATAACAAGTGATATTATTCCAAGTGCTATCCCCGCTGCAGATTTTGCGCTTATTCTCTCCTTATACATAGCCGCAGCTACAACTGTTGATATTATTGTACCGCCGCCATTTATAAATGTAAAAAGAACTACCGGTGAAACCAACATGGTCGAAATCGTCGCAAGCTGGTTTACAACAAACACCGCAACAGCCAACGCAATTGCACAGACTATCAGTTTTTTGCTGAGTTTCCCCTCACCTGGAGTGCCGGTTTTTAACCATCCCGCCTTATATGCAACCGCCGAGAGCAACGAAATTATCGCAAATGACAAGAACGAAAACACACTCACATCCCCATTCGGAACATACGTGGTAAACATCTGCTGTGCAAGCATTGTCCCGCCGTTTGCAACAAGACATCCCACAAGAAGCACAAATGTCTTTAAACTAAAACCCTTGTATATATCCTTCGAGCTTCCGATAAGAAGCCATGCCGAAATAAAGAAAAGTCCAAGACCTGCAAGCTGCATGGCGCTTACCGGTTTATCAAAGAGAACCGCTCCGGCGATAACCGGAATTATCATTCCCGCGGTCCCGAACATAGAATTCAAGCTTATAGTCCCGCTTTTCATCGCATATACACTGCAAAAACTTGAAGCAAACAGCATAAGTCCCGAAAACGCAGCTATTGCCACGGTCTTAAAATCAGCGTTGAAGCCGTCACCTGCCACAGTGATAAGTACAAGACCGAGCACAGCACTTATCAACTTGGCAAACGCGATATATGAAAGCATCGTGCGCAAACTCTTTATTTCATTGCTCGCGCGTTTTGAAAACACTGCCTGCACCACACGGAAAAGCAGAATAACAAATATGTATATCTGTGCCATTCTATTTCTCCTTTATAAGCAACGCGCTGTAGTTTTGCATGCTAAACCCAAGACGATTGGTTGTCCCGTAAAGTTCACTGCACATTTGAAACGCTGCTGAATCATGGTTTCTTGAGTATGGAATACGCACCGCTTTGTAATCTGCAAAATTACTCTTTAACTGATCCTTTTTGTGTCTTTGATAGTCGAGCCCGCCGTTTGTCGCATTGAGTATCTTAAACTCAGCACCCGGATTTTGTAAATCCAACCTCAATATATCCATTTTAAATTCACTCCTTACGCATACGATTTTAACCACATTACAAGTCTTCGTCAATAAAATTTCTTACGAAAATTTTTCGTTTTTTTACCCTTGTATATTCTCTTCACAGTATGTATAATGACTAAAGAAACATAACCGCGAGGTGAAGTGCGAATGATAACACTTTCAAAACTTGCAAAGCTCGCCAACGTCTCAGTTTCCACCGCGTCGAAAGCATTCTCAATGAGTGACGAAGTAAGCGAACAGACACGCGAGCTTATTTTCAGCGTGGCAAAAAAACACGGCTGCTTTAAAAATTTTTTCAGAGCCAAATACCCTAAATGCGTCGCGGCAATAATATGCCCTGAGTTTAACAGTCTCTACTACACCCGCGCACTCTCCTTTATAAGCGAGTATTTAAGCAACAAAAACTGGGAAATCTGCGTTGCGGCTACTAACTTTTCATCGAAAACCGAGGAAACTCTGATTGAGTATTATTATAAATACTCTAATGTAGATGGCATAATCGTGATTTCATCAACATCGCGCGCACCGTGTCCGGATGATATACCTATAGTCTTTATAAATTCAAAGCACTATACTCAATCCTGCTCGCTTATTCGCGAGGATTATACTGATTCCATGATTGAAAGCATCTCCTATTTAAAATCACGCGGTGTGTCAGATATCGGCTTTATAGGCGAGACGCTGACTCGCGGAAAGCTTGAGCTTTTCAAATCCGCAATGGAACAGGTAGGGCTTTTTGTCAACTCAAACTTTATCCGCACAACTGATACACGCTTTGAAAAGGGCGGATACTCTGCGATGCGCGAGCTTCTTGAGCTGCCAAAACATCCACGCGCGGTAATATGCGCATATGATTATATGGCTATCGGTGCGATGAAGTGTGTCAGTGATATGGGATTCAGGGTTCCGGGCGATATTGCTGTCATGGGTATGGATAATGTTCCCGAGGCTGAGTATTTAAATCCCCCTTTGGCATCCATTTCCTCCCCGATAGAGGAATTGTGCCACCTTGCTGCGGAAGAGCTCATGCAAAGACTTGATAGCTCATATTCTCCGCGAAAAATAACCGTACCTTCTTCGTTTTTTCTGCGCAACTCATTTATCATCGAATAAAAAACAGGGTATATTTCTCTTGCAGAATATACCCTGTTTTTTTATTTTATATCAGCACGTCCTTGTAGCAGGTGATTTTATCAACCACTTTTTCAACCGTGCGGCTGTCAACACGCTTTACCGCATCCTTGTATATATCAAGTATGGTTTCGCAGAAATCCGTGCGCATGTATACTTGGTGCACCGTCATCGGCATATCCACGCAAAACGGCTCAAACTCCTTGTATCTCTCCACGCCGTCCTTTGCCGCCGCGCGGATAAGGTCCTCAGCCTCTTTTAAATCCATGCACTCTGCAACATTTCGGCGCAGAGCCTTTTTCACCGCCGCAGTCGCAATCTTCTCACCGAACACCGCCTTTGCCTCTTCGCATGCGGCAACGTCACCCGATACCATTACAAGCGGTACGCCAAACGCACCCGCAAAGATTGCACCCTGCGCCGCCTCCCCGTACTCAACACCGTTTACCGAGTATGCGAATATCGTTCTGCTCGACTGCGTGTGCTCCAAAAACGCGTTTATCGTGCCCGCTTTAGCGTGCGCACCAATCTCCATGCACGCATCGATCTCACCTTTTACGATAAGGTCGGAATAATCCTGAACAGTTACCGCAATCGCGCGCGGGTCAAGCAGCCCATCAATAAAATTTGTGCCCTTGAAATGTCCGTCCGCCACGTAAACCTTGTCCGCGCCACCGAGGAAGCATCCGTCAACCGCCGCGTTTATGTCCGCCATAAGACGTTCGCGCGCCTTGTAATTTAATTCTGTACCGTCAGTAATGCAGTCAATCGTGTCTACTCCGCTTATGCCTTCCAAGTCCGTCATTATCATTACGTTCATGCTCAAAACCTCCGAAATTTTAAATTTCACGCATATTGTACTCTATCTCACAGCGGTTGTAAAGTGTTTTTTCTTTTTGTTTGACTTTTTCTCTCACCCGCGATATATTATAATTACTATATTTAAACGAGGTGATTATATGAATATAAAATTCAGCCGCGCATACTCAAACGGCGCGGAATTAAAGGATAATACCATTAGAATTGAAAACGGTAAATTCCAAGGCTTCGGCGGCGAGGCGGACTTGGACCTCTCCGCATACCGCGTATTCCCCGGCTTCGTGGATATCCATACCCACGGCGGTCGCGGAATGGACTGTGCCAAATGCTCGTTTGACGAGCTTGACGAGCTTTCAAAATACTATGCGTCAAACGGCGTGTCCACCGTCTGCATGACCACCATCACCGAAACTCTTGAAAACGTGCTTGCCGGGGTTTCGCGTATTGCTGACCGCGTCGAGGCGGGTACAAGTGGCGCAGATATAGGCGGTATCTACCTTGAGGGTCCGTATCTGTCCGCTAAATTCCGCGGCGCGCATGCTGAGGAGCTTCTGCGCGAGCTTGATATAAACGAAATCAAAAAGATAATTGAAGCAGCGCGCGGCAATCTGCGCGTGTTCGCACTCGCGCCTGAGAAGGCAAACGCGCTTGAGGCGATAAACTATCTCACCTCAAACGGTGTCAAGGTCTCGCTCGGACACAGCGCGGCAACCATGGCAGAGGCAATGCCTGCTATTGACGCGGGCGGAAAGCTCCTTATCCATACCTATAATGCAATGGCCGGCCTTAACCACCGCAATGTCGGGCTTCTCGGCTCCGCGCTTATACGCGATGATGTTTACTGCGAAATTATATGTGATATGATTCATGTGTGTCCCGAGGCTATCAAAATCGTCCTGCGCTGCAAGGGCTATGACCGCGTCGTGCTTATAACCGACTCTATTGAACCCGCAGGAATGCCCGACGGAATATATAAACAGGGCGGTCTTACAATCGAGGTTAAGGACGGTGTCGCGCGTACCACGGATACCGGCGCACTCGCAGGCTCTTCGCTGCGTTCAAACCTCGCTCTTAAAAACGTAGTTGAAATTCTGGGTGTCCCGATTGCTGACGCTGCAAAGATGCTCACCATAAACCCGGCTCGCGCGGTCGGTCTTGACGGCGAAATCGGCACGCTCGACGCAGGTAAGCGCGCACACCTGACCGCACTGGATGACGATTACAACGTAGTCCTGACAATTGTAGACGGTAAAATAGTATACGACGCAAGATAAAGCATCTGCTCATATCCCTATTATTCAAATTAAGTCAAAGGAGATGATGCGTCACTGTGAAATCGTTTGATAACCTCATGCACGCGGTCAACTGTACTAAATTTGCGGAAAGATGGCGTGAAATATACGATGATGCAATGTCGGATTTCTTAAAAAACGGATGTGCGCTTACGAACCCCGAATACTACGATAAACTCGGCGATGATTACGGTATACTCAACGCCTATCGTGATATATATAAGAAGGCCGCAATTGAAGTCGGCGTAAATCAAAACCTTTCCGCCTTTTTATCTCTGATATGCCACGCCCTCCAAGACCGTGAAGCCTCGGAAAAAGAGTTCGCCTCCTTTACATTCCCACCCGCTCCCGACGGCAAGCATCATCTTGCATACGACATGCTGCCCGCACTCGCTGTGTGCTCGGTAATTCCATCATGTTATGATACGCTCAAGAAGAGAGGCATCCCCGATGATATTATAAATACTATGCTCAATGATCCGGAATCCTACATAGATGAATACCGCCGACGCAACGATGGAGCTTACGGTTGCTCACTTATCGCTTGGGCACAGCTTATTTTAAACGGAAAAATTTTCAGATTAGGGCGTTTAAACTTTGAGATTTTTAAAACTTTCACTGCCAAAGCCGCGGTTTTCCGAAACACCGCAGGCGATGAAGTCTGCCTTGCCGATGGAGCAATTCTACACAAGAGTGGCTACGAGCTTGGAGCTAAGGGTTTTGAAAGCAAAGACGACTCATGGCAAGCGGATATTGAAGAAACCATTGATGCTTGGCATGGCTTTGCATACGACAAACGCGGATATGTCTCCCATGAAAAAACTATACTTCCAAAAGCCGAGTGGACGAGGGTTTTATCCCACGGTGATCCGGTTATCGCAGTGCATATTCCGTTTGGAGGAAGTCTCTCTCCCGACGCAGTGAGCGATGCAATTTCCAAAGCACGTGATTTTGTCAAAAATTATTTTCCGGACTTTTCGTATAAAGCCTTTACCTGCCACAGTTGGATTCTAAACCCGACCCTTGAAGAGCTTGTCGGAAAAAATTCAAACATTGTAAAATTCGGCAACCTTTTTAACAGAATATCGGCACAAAGCAATGCCGAGGATATTTTCTATTTCATATTCCTCAAAACGTGGGGTGCAAAGATTATTTACGAAGATCTCCCTGAAAATACCCGCCTCGAAAAAGCGATCAAAGACCATTATTTAGGTGGCGGTGTTATACATGAACTGTACGGCTACTTTTTATCTTAACCTCATTTGAAAAATCAAATTACGAAAGGTGAAACCTATTATGAACGTATTTATCATGACGGATTTAGAGGGAATCAGCGGAGTCAGCAGCATGGAGCATATCAGAGAGGTAGGCAGCGACATTCATCGTTTTGCCTGCGAGAGACTAATGGCGGACACAAACGCCGCAGTTGAGGGTGCAGTGCGTGCCGGTGCAGAAAAAATTTATGTTTGTGACGGTCACGGCGGAGGAAAAAACTTTATACATGAGCTTCTCGACAAGCGTGCAATAAATGTAAAAGCCGCGGATTTCTCAAAGGTAATACAGGAAGATAAAGAAATCGGCGCATATTTGCAGGTGGGTGCACATGCTATGCCCGGCACGTTGAACGGCTTTTTAGACCATGCACAGTCAAGCGCTGCATGGTATAACTACAAATTAAACGGCACCTGTTATGGTGAACTTGTAATGGGTGGTCTTTTTGTCGGCACCTATGGTATCCCATGCGTAATGGTATCGGGTGATGAAGCGGTGTGCGAAGAGGCAAAAATGTGTTTTGGTGACAAGGTTGCCTGTGCGGCGATAAAAAAAGGTATTGGCAGGAACCACGCCGAGTGCATGGACTTGGAAAAAGCCGAAGTTCTTATCCGTAATGCAGCAGAAGAAGGTGTTAAACGCGCAAAGGATATCGCCCCGTTTACACTTCCTCTGCCGCTTACAGTAACGCTTGAATTCATGCGCTCAGATTTTTGCGATGAACGCTATGCCGCACGTCCCGACACGCGCCGTATTGACGCGAGAACTCTTGAAATGACGGTAAATGAAATCCGAAATTACGGCGACATTCTTTTCTGGTAAAAGACGAATATATTTCCATATATACAAAAAACAGCGTATGGTCATACGCTGTTTTTTGTGTATATTAGTTACATCTTTATTTCTTATAGCACTTGTCTGCAACGCGGCGCATATTTCCGCCTAAAATTTTCTTCTTATCCTCGACAGAAATATTTGCATACGCGACCCAGCCAAGCTGCGGACGCGGGTCACGCATCGGCGCATCGGTACCGTACATGGTCTTATCCGCCAGACCTTCCGCACACAGATACTCAATTACACCCTCAGGTACACTTGTGTATGTAAGCTGGAGATATACATTATCGTACTTCTTGGCAAGCTCTGCATAAGCCTCGGCTATTTCAAAGCTGCGTCCTGCATGGTCTAAGAAGATAGATACATTCGGGTATTTCTTTGCAAGCTCTTCCATATCCGCAAGGTATCCGGGATAGCTTCCGCTGTCCATCAGCCCGAACAGATGGTTTTCGTTTGCAAACTCCCACCACGGTGTGAATACCGGATCGTTGTATCTCCTGCCGATTCTTGAGCGGAACATCTTGATGCCCGGCATCTTCATCTCTACGTGGTACTTCTGCACCACCGCTTCGACATCCTCAACATAGTTCGGATCTATGAGCACATACGGATAAACTCTGTCGCTCTTCTTCCACATCTCTGCAACAATCTCGTTACCTGCCTCAGAATCTGTCCAGATGCCCGGCCACGGTGCTACACAGTGGTCGTCAACACCCATTATATCCGCAAGATGCATCATGTGCTCAAAGTCACCGTCAAGCATTGCCATGCCGGCACCGCAGTTGCCGCCATCCTCAATCCAGTGTCCGTGCGAATCAAATGCGTATACACTCATCGGCTTGCCCTCAGACGCTTCTTTTGCAATAAAGTCCCCCTCAACCTCAACAGGTTCAGGAAGCTCAACTCCGCACAGACGCGCCAGGTTTCCGCCGGCTATCTTCTGCTTATCCTCATAGGAAATTTCTGCATAGTCAATAAACGCACGTGCAGCGCCCGGGCTCATCTTCGGAAGACCGCTTCCAAAAACTATTCTGTCCGCACCGTAATCCCGAACAAGCTTCTCTATAGCGTAATTTGACTGCATACAGCTTAAATCTATATGCAAATTCCCATACTTTCTGAAATACGCAAATACATTGTGTGAATATGCCCAGTTAGAGCCAAGCAGGAGAACATTAAGCTTCGGATGATTTTCAAGAATGCTTCCAAGCTCGGTCCAGGCTATTTCGCCTGAGTCAACAAGGAGTAAAATCCCCGCCTCCTCCAACGCTCTATAATATTCGCCCATGACTGCTTCATCAGGTGAGAAGAAGTGCGTTTTCGGGAAAATCTTAGCCGCAACCATTCCTTTTGCACGGATGTCCGCAACTATTTCATCGTGCATGAGGAATGAGCCTGTATATCCGGGCTGAATAACATAGCAGCCGTAAAAACGGTTGCTTTTCTTAAGCTCTCCGAGGAGTTTTTGGTTGCCGTAATCAGGTGCATAGTCACGCGCCCAACCTGCATACACAAGACCACCGCTTATTCCCGCTCTTGACATGGATGCGAGAACATCCTCACTTTTCCAGATTTCGCGCGGGTCTTTTAAACCGCGCTTTCCCACGCATATGTTTGAATCAAAATACACTAATGACATTATTATCGCCTCTTTATCTAAAAAAACAAATCTCTTCCAAGCTCAGAACTTGATAGGCACAAATAGTTTACCATACTTTTTTAAATATGTCATTACTCATTTGACCATAAAGGCAAAAAATGCAAGTAATTCACACATCACATCAAAAGATTATGTATAAAAAATCAGCGCAGGAAAATTCCCGCGCTGATTTCTTTCATTTAGTCTGCTATTCTGCTGTAAGCTGCGTCATAGATTTCCAAAAGCTCTTCTGCGCCCATTTCAATAAGACCTTTCTGGAAGTTATCCCATTCGCACAGCGGCTGCTGACCTAACAGGAACTTGGAAAGATTCTCTTCGCAGTATGCCTGCAAATCGTCAATTATCGCTGCTGCACGGTTTTCTTCCTCCGCGTTGAGTGCCAACCACAGCGTTGGGTTGGAATTGTCTTCGATGTAATTTGCAACCTCGATTGCAGCGTCAATGTTTTCCTTGCTAAAGCCGCTCTCAAATGCATCCTGGTCAATTACCTGATACAGACCGGAAGTAGCAACGCCGTAGCTGTTTTTAACCGTCTCGCCCTCGTTTAAAATAAACTTTCTTGCGCCGTCAACTACCTCGTATGTCTCGCCCTCTTTACCCCAGCTGAGAATCTCAACAGCTTCAGGAGTGTACATCCAGTCAACAAGCTTAAGTGCGTTTTCGACCCTCTTCTCCTTGCCGGTGTTCATTACAGACCAGCCGGAGAAATCCAGATTGGTTTTTGCAATTCTCGCGCCACCGGACGGAACACTCGGTACAGGCGGAGCAAGAAGAGTCAGAGTATACTCCGGATTCTCTACGCGGACTGCGGTGTTAAAGAAGTCAATGCGCGAAATATAATCGTTTGTAATAAATCCACGGTCGGTGGACATCAACTCTTCCCACGCCTTGTCTTCTATAGTCATGAAGTTCGGCGGAACAAGACCTTCTGCAGCAAGCTTTAAGAAATATTCCACAATATCTTTCATCATCGGGTCCTGAGCACCCATCTTCCATTCCTGGGTTTCATAGTCATAATAGGGCATGTAGCTGAAGTTGTTTTTCCATGCCGGGGTAATATCCTCGAACCTGAGTATGCCTTCGCGGAAGCAAATCGGATAACTGTCCGGATACAGCTCTTTGAGCTTCTTAGCTACTTCGTAGAGCTCATCATAGGTCTTTGGAACTTCAAGTCCATGCTTTTCAAACACGTCTTTTCTATAAAGCCATGTGCGCAGGTTAGTTACACGCTGAGTGCCGTAGCACGGAGCTGAGTATACTTCGCCGTCGCCAGACGTACGCTGGAGGAGCACTTCTTTCTTCTCAGTTTCACCAAGGCTGTCTAAAAACGCGGACATATTCGGCATCTTGTCCATATTGTCAGTGTAGCTTATGAATGCACCAGTTGTCGCATACGGATCTACATGATTCTTCATGAATGTGTAAATCAAATCTGGCAACTCTGCAGAGTTCGCCATCATAAGCGGCAGCTTAGTATCCAAATCAGCGGCGGGAAGTGCTTGGATTTTAAAGGTTGCGCCGGTTGTTTCCTGGAAATACTTCCATATAGCCCAGTTCTCATTGTACGGCCAGCTCGGGTGTGATGATATGGTCATACTGATCTCCGTACCCGGTGCAAAAAGCTTGCCCTCAGGGATCTCTCCTGCATCGGTGTCCGAAACGCCATCTTTTCCTGCGCATGCAGTCAGGCTGAGTGCCATTGCTGCTGCCGCAAGAAATGCCAATAATCGTTTGGTTTTCTTTTTCATTATTCTTTCCTCCTCGATTTTTTGCAGCCATATACTGCGTTGTACTTTTATTATATCCCTTAAAGTCCGGCTTTGAAAATAGCCGATTTTGTTTTTAACCGCGCTTGCATGTAGACTATTTTTTGATTTTTATTTTATTGAATCTCCGCGTTTGTGCCGCTCCTGCACAGACCGCACATATCTTAAATAAAAACAAAAACAGCATCTGTCACATATCCGGACAGACACTGCTTTATGTTATATATTTACTTTTCTTCTCCGTAGACTTTTTTAATAGCTCGGATTACGTCAAGACCGTACTCACCATCGACAACCGGCTGAGCATTCCCTTCGCGCATAACTCTTATTACATCCTGCATCTCATAAGTCATGCAGGAAACATCCTCACATTCATGGGTTTTAAACTCGCCGTCAACGCCGCAGTATTCAACTACACCGCCGCACATACGAATTTCGCCCTTTGTAAGGTAGAGCGCATTTTTATACTCACCCGCCGCAGTGTGACCGATAAGATTAAACGTTGCAGTTACACCGTTTGCCATTTTTACAAATGCCTGCGCGCTGTCCTCGACGTCATAACCCTCGCGGATGTGTGCCTGACCGGTGATTTCTGCAACCGTCGAGTCGGTAAAGAACTTTATTTTATCAAGGCAGTGCGCTCCGAGGTTGATCATTATACCGCCGCCGGACATTTCCTTTTTAAGGAACCAACGCGGACGTGCATCGGAAAAATAATCCACATTTCGCGTCTCGGTAAAGCTTACCAGCTCTCCAAGCTCACCGCTTTCGATAAGTTTCTTTGCGAACATATTCTCGGGCAAGTATCTCTGCGGATGCCCTACCCATAACATTACATTGTTTTTCTTGCAGGTGTCAATCATTTTCTTGCAATCTTCCGAACTTATACCCATCGGCTTTTCAAGAAATACATTTACGCCTTTTTCTGCGCAGTAGCAGGTGGCTTCGCCGTGAAGACCGTGCGGAAGGTTTATTACTACAAGGTCAAGCTCTTCTTTTTCCACCATTTCCTTGTAATCCTTATATCCGGTCGCGCCGGTCTCGGCAACCGCTTGCCTTAAATTTTCCTCGGAAATATCGCAGACTGCGGTTATTTTCGCATCATCTATCGTATCAACCGCCTCGATATGGCTTCCGCCTATTATGCCGCATCCTATAAGTGCCAATTTAAACATTCATTTCACCTCGTATTGATATTGTATATATTATATTACATTCCTCGCTGCAAGTCAAGCAAAACGTACTGTCTGATTACTCTGCTTTCCGTTTGTCGCTACTATAATTTAACATTATAATACCAATACAAATCAGCACAAGCGTTATTATAAGATTTATCGGCTCCACGTTACTTGTCTCGGTAAGCATAAGCTTTGAGAGTATAACCCCAAACACGGGAATCATAAAACTGAATATAGTGACCTTCGATATGGGATTGTATTTTAACAACACACCCCAGAGAGAATATGCTATCGCGGACAAAAACGCAAGGTATACAAGCACCGCTACAGCGGCAATGCTTGTTAGCTCTATATGTCCGCCGAATGCAGCGCCTGCAAGCATCATAACGACACCTCCAAGCGCAAACTGATACCCGCTTAGCACTACCGGATCCTCACATCTTGAGTATTTCTTTATCAAAGCCGAGGAAACTCCGTAAGCCATAGCAGAGAAAATCACAAATCCGTCACCAAGTAAATTCATGGACAAGTTAAGCCCTTTAAGATTAATTAAAACAACTCCGAAAAAACCTATAATGCATGCAACTATCTTTTTTAAAGTCAACTTTTCCTGCTTAAAAATGAGGCTCGCAATCAAAATAGCAAAAAACGCATTTGAGCCACTGGCAATAGTACCCTTAACACCGCTTGTGTTTGCAAGACCTATATAGAAAAATATGTACTGAATAACCGTTTGAAACGCGCTTATATGCGCGACCTTGAGAAGATTTTCTTTTTTCGGGTACAAGAATTCGCGCCGTGCAATACTGTATATTATAACAGTTATGACCCCTGCAAGAGTAAAGCGCACACCCGCAAAAAGTATGGTTGATGCCACATCCCTGCAAGGCAGGGCAAGCTGATAACCTATCTTTATAAATGGAGTTGCACTTCCCCACAGCGCACAGCAGAGCAGTGCTGCAAAGGTTACGAATATCGTATTTGTAAATATCTTGTTGTTCCGAGCCATGGTATCACCTGTTTTCCGTCAATTTTGTTTTCTTACGATTGTATATTCATCTCCCGGATGGTAGTACGGACATCCTTTCAGAGAATAATACTCTATTCTCTGAATTTCGTCCTCATCCATATCTATTATACAATAATAGCCGTACTCCTCGTCATATTCATAATTAAGGCACGACTCACACATCAAGTTGCTCATACTGCACCTCCCAAACCGCGTTATTAATATTATCTCTTAAAACCTCAAAAAAAGCAATAATCCCCTCGAAAAAATTCGAGGGGATTATAATTGATTTTACTTGCCGACAGCGCGGTTATAAGCGGTGGTGTAGGTAGCAAGTACCTCCTCGACTCCCATCTCGATAAGGCCTTCCTGGAAATCAGCCCAGGTCTCATCATTTACAGGAGTCTGACCAAGCAAGAACTTGGACATCTGCTCTGCACTGTAAGAACGTACTGCCTCAAGGTACTGAGCGCGGATTTTAGTCTCTTCTTCATTGAAGCTGAGCCACCAGCCGGGATGTACAAAGTCCTCAGAGTACTCAAGGGTCTGGTAGCAAGCTTCGGTGTTTTCAGCAGTCAGAGTCTGCTCGAATGCTTCCTTGTCCATTCTCTGCCACAGACCGGAAGTACCTACGCCGTACTTAACCTGGATGGTTTCATCCGGAGAAATGATATACTTTTTCTTGCCGTCGCGAACCTCGTAGGTCTCGCCTTCCTTACCCCAGCTTAAAAGCTCGCAAGCTTCATCGGTGTAGAGCCAGTCAATGAACTTAAATGCGTTTGCAATGCCTTCCTCGTCGCCGGTGTTCGGGATAACGTATCCGGAGCCAACGATATTTGTCTTTGCAACTGACTGTCTGCCACCCTCTACGTTAGCTGCAGGCGGTGCCATGAATGCCAGATTGTACTCGGGGTTCTGCTCACGCATCGGGGTGTTGAAGAAGTCGATACGGCCTGCATAGTCAAAGCTAATGAATCCACGGTCAGTAGACATAAGCTCTTCCCAACCCTTGCCGGTGATGGACAGCCAATCCGGGTTCAAGAGACCTTCGTTGGTCATCTTAAGGAAGAACGCGATGATTTCCTTCATGATGTCATCCTGAGCGCCACAGAGCCATACTTCGTTGTTGAAATCATAGTAGAAGCTCTGGCTGAAGTACGGCTTCCAAGAAGTAGTCAGCTCCTCTAACTTGAACAGACCGTCGCGGAAGCAGAGCGGATAGCTGTTCGGATAGAGTGCCTTGAGTTCTTTACATACTGCGTAGAGCTCATTGTAGTCCTTCGGAATCTCAAGACCGTGCTTTTCAAATACGTCCTGACGATAGAACCAGGTTCTTACGCCGGAGGTGTAGTGGGTACCATGCGCAATAGCTGAGTAACTCTTGCCGTCGCCGCACTTATTCTGACGGATAAGATCGGTTCTCTCAACTTCATCTAAGCTGTCAAGGAATGCCTTGTAGGTGGGCAGCTTGTCCATGTTGTCGTCAAATGATACGAATGCGCCCTGAAGTGCATACGGCGCTATCTGCTGGTCCTTCTGGAACATATGCATTGCATCCGGAAGCTCCTCTGGTGATGCCATGAGAAGCGGAAGCTTGGTGCTGTAGTCATCAGACGGAATGGTGGTAACCTTTAAGTTTCCGCCAATAGCTTCTTTGAAGTACTGCCAGAATTTCCAGTTTTCGTTAAACGGCCAGCTGGTGTTTGATGAGAAGGTCAGGCTAAACTCAGTATCCGGTGAGAAGAGAGTATCTCCCGTCCACTCGTCTGCCTGAGTATCGCTGTTCTGTGCATCCTTGGGTGCGCATGCTGCAAGGCTGAGCATCATAGCTGCCGCTGCAAGAAACGCAAGGATACGTTTGGTTGTCTTTTTCATCTTTTTTTCCTCCTTAGATTTTGTGTTTTATCATCACCCGGCGAAGTAATGTTTATTTCACTTCGCCGGATAACAAACATTTTATTTTTCGAGGACTCTTGAGAGCATTACCGCGATTTCGGCGCGTGTTGCGCGAGAGAGCGGATTAATGCGTCCGTTTGAACCGGTTATAATTCCGGCTTTGACTACGCTTGCAACCGCAGGTTTTGCATAGTCTGCAATCTCGGCTGCATCTGCAAACTGCGCGAGCACACTCTCGTCAGCATCCGGGAGCTTCTTGCCCTGCGCCTCAAGTGCGCGGTAGAGCATCAGCATCATATCCTGACGGGTTATCTCACCCTCCGGATTGAACTTGTTATCGCCGATGCCGCCGACTATGCCGTTTGCCTTTGCAAGAAGAAGTTCTTTTGCGTAGTACTTAGAAGCATCTACGTCTGCAAAGTGCTCGCCCTGACCCTCGGTTATTCCGAAGGCGCGGACTAACATTATCGCAAAGTCTGCGCGCTTGATGTTTTTTGCAGGTGAGTAGGTGTTCTCACTCGTTCCGTTTACAACGCCGCTGTCAACAAGTGCGTAGATTGCGTCCTTTGCCCAGGT
>JAZTXE010000107.1:0-7181 GCA_045636205.1 Eubacteriales bacterium | reverse complement strand
GTTTTGCGGAGTTTCTCCCTTAAAACACCGCTTTCCGACGGCGGAATATCACCATGACCGCAGAATGCTATTTTCATATGTATGCCTCCTTAAAATAAAAAAGTGCGCAGCCCTTTTGAAGAGCCACGCACCAAAAAACGTAGTGACTCTTGCTCGAAAGGTTGCTACACACTTCTCAAATCATAACACACATAAAGGGTATGACAAACAAGAGTGTACGCTTTTTACAATAGCGTACCCCTTTATGTGCGATATTATGTTTTCGAGAAGTAATGTAGCAA
This sequence comes from Eubacteriales bacterium, assembly GCA_045636205.1. Taxonomy (GTDB): domain Bacteria; phylum Bacillota; class Clostridia; order Oscillospirales; family JAAYXM01; genus JAZRUF01. Next base: position 6,900 of record JAZTXE010000107.1, on the reverse strand, counting down.
ATTAATTCTACCATATTATTTTAAAAAACACAAATAAAATAATTGTGCGCAGGCGGCGATAGCCTTCCCCTTGAGTGGAAGGGGGGGACCGCGTCAGCGGTGGATGAGGTGGGACGTTGCGGGATGCAATCGTAGTGGCGGGACTTTTCAGGCTTCTCCACTTATCTGTAGGGAACGACCTGTGTGTCGTTCCGCCCGCAAGGTGACTGATGAGGTGTAAAAACAAATCCGACCGCATAAAGTAATTCATTTTACGCAGAAAATGTAAATTATATATGAAATAAGTCGTTTAAAATTTAACGATGCTTGAAATGCATATACATATATTGTATAATTAGTCTGTATGCAAATGCATATATCGCATGAATATACATATTAAAATTACCCGCGCTTAACCCCGCGCGGAGGAGAGGTGAATTACATGCCCTTTTCGTTCAAGGGAGGCATCCATCCGGACGACAAAAAAGCGTTGACTGAGAATAAGTCAATAGAGGAAATCGCAGCTCCGGCTCAGGTGGTACTTCCCGTGTCCATGCACATAGGTGCGCCGACCAATCCGCTCGTATCCGTGGGCGATACGGTCAAGGTAGGTCAAAAGATAGCTGAGAGCACGGCTCCGGTTTCCGCACCCGTCCATGCATCGGTTTCGGGTACGGTATCCGCGATTGAGCCCAGGCTCCACCCCAACGGCAGCATGGTTCTTTCGATTGTTATTGACAATGACTTTGAGAACACCCGAGCAGAGGAATTAAAACCGGTTGACAGATTTACGTCACTCGGCGGCGAAGAGCTTGCAGACATCGCAAAGGAAGCGGGTCTTGTAGGTCTCGGCGGTGCGGCATTCCCGCTGCACATCAAGATACGCTCTGCCATCGGCAAGGTGGATACTCTCATTATAAACGGCGCGGAGTGTGAACCGTATATCACATCCGACAACCGCCTTATGCTTGAGCATACAGACGAGCTCATCGAAGGCGCAACCATTATCATGAAGGCGCTGGGTCTTGACAAGGTGCATATCGCAGTCGAGTCCAACAAGCGCGAGGCGATTGCACGTCTTAGAAGAATCGCCGAGCAGAAATCGCATATCAAGCTCGAGGTCTTGAGAACCAAGTACCCGCAGGGCTCTGAAAAGCATCTTATCAAAGCGGTTACCGGAAGAGAAGTGCCTCCGGGCGGTCTTCCCGCGGACGTTGGGGCAATAAACGTAAACGTCGCGAGTGCCATATCCCTCTGCCGTGCGGTCAATGAAGGCGCGCCGCTTACGCACAAGGTAGTCACCGTATCAGGCGAGTGCGTGGCAAACCCGAAGAACCTGCGCGTGCCGCTGGGTACTCCGATTGGCGAGCTCATTGACGCATGCGGCGGCTTAAAGGAAGAAGCGTCCGAAATCCTCATGGGCGGTCCGATGATGGGCATAGGTCAGTACTCGGTGGATGTCCCGGTCATAAAGGGAACCAACGCGGTGCTCGCGCTCACGGGTAAGGACAATATCTTCGACGAGGAAGCCACCTGCATCCGTTGCGGCAAGTGTGTATCGGTATGCCCGATGAACCTGATGCCGATTTATATCAATATGTACGCTAACAAGGGTAACCTTGACGAATGCGAGAGATACCGCGTGCTCGACTGTATCGAGTGCGGCTGCTGCTCGTACTCTTGCCCGGGCCGTCTGCATCTGGTGCAGGCATTCCGCAAGGCAAAGCAAACGATAATTGCTGAGAAAAAGAAGAAAGGAGTATGATCATGCAATTAGATAAAAATCTCACCGTTGCGTCATCTCCTCATATAAAGACTGAGGACGGCACGCGCTCGATTATGCTCGATGTAATCATTGCGCTCTGCTTCCCGCTTGTGATGGCGATTTACTTTTTCGGATGGCGCTCACTCACGCTTACGCTCATCTCGGTATGCTCATGTATAGCCTTTGAGTGGCTCTACCGCTACTTTACCAAAAAATCCGTAACTATTGGTGACCTTTCCGCGGTAGTAACCGGAATGCTCCTTGCGATGAACCTGCCCGCATCCACCCCGATGTGGATTCCGGTAATCGGCGCATTCTTTGCAATCGTAATCGTAAAACAGCTCTATGGCGGCCTCGGCAAGAACTTCATGAACCCCGCGCTCGCCGCGCGTGCGTTCCTGTTCTCCTGGCCGGGACTTATCTCACTGTGGACAAAGCCGCTCTCCGGCTCGCTCCCGCTCTTTGGAAATGTCACCCGCGCAGATATTCCGGATATGGTGGCAACCGCCACCCCGCTTGCCAAGATGAAGCAGGGTATCCTTCCGTCGGTAGCCTCCGGCGAAATGGGAACAGACGCTATTTACTCACTGCGCGATACGTTTTTGGGAAATGTCCCCGGCTGTCTGGGTGAGGTTTCCGCAATCGTTCTCATCGCGGCTTTTGTTTACCTGCTGGTTCGCAAGGTAATCACCGCGCATGTACCCCTTGCATACATAGGCACGGTAGCCGTCATCACCTTCCTTTTCCCGCGCGGCGGCGCAAGCGGTCTTGAGTGGATGCTCTTTAACCTCTTCACCGGCGGTCTGATGCTCGGCGCTATCTTCATGGCGACCGACTATGCGACCTCCCCTGTGTCAAAATCCGGCAAAATCATATTCGGTATAGGCTGCGGTCTGATAACCGTTCTTATAAGATACTTCGGCTCATACGCCGAGGGCGTATCCTACTCCATACTTATAATGAACACGTGCGTGTGGTTTATTGACAAGCACTGCATGCCGCGCCGCTTCGGCACCCCGCGTTTTGCAAAGCTTTCCGCAACAATTGCAAAGCTTAAAAATAAATCTGCAAAGGAGGCTGAGAGCAAATGAGTGAAAAAGCACTTTCCTTTTCAAAGGAGCAATGGTTTGATATGAGCCGCATCGCGCTCATCTTAGTCGCAATCGCGGCAGTGGTTGCGCTCATGCTCTCAGCAGTCAATGAGATTTGCGCACCCCGCATAGCCGCGCAGAAGGAGCAGGCGGTTAAGGACGCTATGTCAGTAGTTCTGCCGGCTCAAGATTATTCCAAAATAGATAATTTATCCGAGCTCTGCGCCGACCCGATTGTAACCGAAGCATATACCGCGCTCAAGGGCGGCGAGCCTGCAGGCTACTGCGTAAAGGTTGCACCGCAGGGCTTTGGCGGCGCGATTGAAATGGTAGTAGGAATTGACGCGGAGGGCAAGGTAACCCGCGTGCATATCGTAAGCATGTCCGAAACACCCGGTCTCGGCACCAAAACCAATGACGCGGCATTCCTCGACCAATTTGGCGGAAAGGTTGCAGGTGTCACCGCGACAAACGCATCCGAGCCCAAGGATAACGAGATAAGCGCAATCGCAGGCGCAACGGTTTCCTCAAAGGCGGTTACAAGCGGTGTTTCCTCCGCACTCACTGCAGCAGAACTTATAAAGGGGGCGGCAAACAATGGGTAAGAAATTTTTAAGCTTTTTAAAGACCGGTGTTATAGACCAAAACCCGTCTCTGGTGCTTCTCTTAGGCATGTGCCCGCTTCTTGCTACCTCGACCTCCGTCGCAAACGGACTGGGTATGGGACTTGCGGCGACCGCGGTTTTAATTTGCTCAAACGCGGTTATCTCGCTTCTTCGCAAAATAATCCCGGGTCAGATACGCATTGCAGCGTACATAGTAGTTATCGCGGGCTTCGTAACCATAGTCGATTTGCTGCTCGCGGCATTTCTGCCGTCGCTTCACGCATCACTTGGTCTCTTTATCCCGCTTATCGTTGTAAACTGCATCATCCTCGCACGCGCCGAGGCATTCGCGTCAAAGAATAACATTCTTGACTCCGCGCTCGACGGTCTTACGATGGGACTCGGCTTTACCGCCGCACTTCTTATAATGTCCACCATCCGTGAGATTTTAGGTAACGGAACCTTCCTCGGCTTCCACATCTTTGGCGAGAACTTCCCCGCCGCAACTATCATGATAATGCCCGCAGGCGGATTTTTAACCCTCGGCTTTGTCATTGCGGCAATCGCAAAAATCGCTTCCGTGAGAAAAGAAAAGGCAAAGGAGGAAAGCTCTGATGTCACTGACTGAGATATTCGCTCTGGCAATAAATGCCATACTCATTGAAAACTTCGTTTTGGTCAAGTTCCTCGGCTGCTGCCCGTTCCTCGGCGTATCCAAAAAGAGCGACACGGCGGTCGGCATGGGTCTTGCAGTAACGTTTGTAATGGCAATCGCCTCCGCGGTAACGTGGATGGTAAACGAGTGGGTTCTCATCCCGCTCAATATGGGTTATATGCAAACCGTCGCATTCATCCTCATTATCGCGTCCTTGGTTCAGTTTGTTGAAATGGTGCTTGCCAAGATGATGCCCGCACTGCATAAGGCGCTGGGTATCTATCTGCCGCTTATCACCACAAACTGCGCGGTTTTGGGTGTTGCGCTCTTAAACGTTCAGAACGGTTACAGCTTCATAGGCTCTCTTGTATACGGTACTGCGGCAGGCCTCGGCTTTATGCTTGCAATAGTCCTGTTTGCAAACATCCGTGAGCGCCTTGAATTTGCAGACTATCCCGAGTGCTTTGAAGGCTTCCCGATAGCCCTTGTCACCGCAGCTCTTCTGAGCATGGCGTTCATGGGCTTCCAGGGCATGAAGATATTTTAATCAGGGGGTAAGAGGATTATGAACTTTTTAAATATTCTGTTTGCCGTCCTGGTACTTGGCGCTCTGGGACTTATTTTCGGTGCGGTTCTGGCAATCGCGGGCAAGGTGTTCGCGGTTGAGAAGGACGAGCGGTATGACGCTATACTCGAGCTTTTACCCGGCGCAAACTGCGGCGGCTGCGGCTTTGCCGGCTGCGCATCGTATGCAGACGCTATAGTAAACGAGGGCGCGGACATTTCATGCTGCCCGGCATCCACTGACGAGGCAAGAGCTGAAATCGCGCGCATTATGGGCGTTTCGCTTACAAAAAACGAAAGGCTTACCGCGCTTGTCCGCTGCAACGGCGGCAACCGCTCAAAGAAAAAATTTGAATACGCAGGCCTTTCTGACTGCGTCGCGGCAATGCGTGTCGCAGGCGGTCCGCTTGAATGTCAGTACGGCTGCCTTGGCATGGGTACATGTGTAAGCGCGTGTCCGTTCGGCGCAATCGCAATCAATGAAAACGGCGTAGCCGAAGTAAATTCCGAAATCTGCACCGGCTGCCTCAAGTGCGTCTCTGCCTGCCCGAGAAATATCATTATCCCGGTACCGTATACCGCGGATGTAAACGTCGTGTGCGCAAGCCACGAAAAGGGCGCGGTACTCCGCAAGATTTGTGACATCGGATGTTTAGGCTGCAAGCTTTGTGTCAAGACTTGTAAGTATGATGCTATCCAGGTTGAGGATAACCTCGCAAGCATCGACTATACCAAGTGCACCGGCTGCGGCGAGTGCGCGGAGAAATGCCCGCGTCACCTGATTGTAAACTCAAAGCTCCTGGATTTACCTGAGTTTGTCGAGTCTGACACAGTCGCCGCCGCGGATTAAAAGCTTAGCCGTAAAGGGAAGGCAATAAGGCTTCTCCTTGAGGAGAAGCTGTCGAGCGTCAGCGAGACTGATGAGGTGGGAAAGCAGCTGTATTGAATACATTACGTCTTCCGTCCCGCAGCGTCTCACCTCATCCACCGCTTGCGCGGTCCCCCTTCCCCTCAAGGGGAAGGCAATAAGGCTTCTCCTTGAGGAGAAGCTGTCACCGCAGGTGACTGATGAGGTGGAAAAGCCCCCCCAAAAAAAATAACGACAAAAAAGAAGGTGACATCTTTGGCAAGCAATTATCGCGGTTATCGCGGAAAGAAATCCGGTGGATGCCTTATCCCTCTACTTATCATACTCTGCGTAGTCGCAGCGGCGGTATCACTTCTCCTGCACCGTCACCTGGTCTATACCCCCGATGGCACACAGGTGCGCCTGCCGTTTAGCGATAAAACTGTGGACATCGTAAAAGATGAGCCGCTTGACGAGGATATTGACCTTGTAATCGAAGAGCCGGAAGAGACTCCGCCCGCCGCACCCGAGGTTGCGACGATAACCTATGAGGAACGCATTGAAAACTCAATCCTTGCTCCGCTCGCCACCGTGCTTGACGCAGCTGCGCTGGATGCTCTTCTCGGTCAGATAACCCCCGACGGGATAAACACCGTGGTTCTGGAACTAAAAGCAGATGACGGCAAGCTCGCATTTGCATCCCAAAATGCACTTGCAAAGGACGCGGGCGTAAACGCCGAGTCAAACGACGCGCTCAAATCAGCAATTTTGAAAATTACCGAAAAGGGCTTGAACGTCGCGGCTCAGCTCTCATGCTTTAGGGATAATGCCGCACCGCGCACAAAACGCTCCGCGGGTCTTCCGCTAAACAACGGCAGAATTTTTGTGGACGATGATGAGCTTACCTGGCTTGACGCGTACGATGATGACGCGAAAGCCTATATCAAAGCACTCGTCGGCGAGGTTTATGACCTGGGCATAAAAGAGCTTGTGCTCACAAACCTTTCCTTCCCCTTTGACGGCGGCCTTCTCTCCGCAATCGTGTACGAGGGAAACGATAAGCAAGGGACAATACGCTCCTTTGCAAACGACCTTCGCGCTGTCGCCGATGAAAAAGGCGGGAAAATTGCCGCGGTTTATAACGGAAACGGCGGTCAGACGCTTGGCGACTTCGCCGAGTGCTTCTACCGCATATATGCAATCTCCACCGACGACGCTATAGCTGAGACCTTCGGCGAAACCGTAACACGCCTTGTAACCCGCGTACAACTCGTGGAGGATGAGGATGAAACCGCTTACAGCGCGCGCATCGCGGACGCAAAAGCGAGCGGCTACGGGTGTATGTATACCCACCCGCAAGGCAGCTACCCTGCAGAAGTCTTTGCAGAATAATT
>JAZTXE010000106.1:0-4295 GCA_045636205.1 Eubacteriales bacterium | reverse complement strand
CAATTCGCTGCGTTCCGGCTGCGTCCTTATACGTCACGCCGTCGCGGATATATCCGGTGGACACGGTTCCGTCCTTTGATATTACCTTCGCCTCTACTGGTACCGTCGCCATGTTTTATCTCTCCTTTCCAAAATAGGGGTGCAGCTCCCCGCACCCCTATTTCGTCACTTCACTTCAATTAAAACAACTATTTCTTTTTGGATTATTTTACAAATACGTCAGATGGGAACATACCTTCCTTGTATGCGTATGCCTTAATACCTGATGCAACTTCTACTGCAGTTCCGGTCTTTGCAGTCTTGGAATAACGCGGGTCACTTCCGTCAGTGGTATAAACGATAGTTGCACCGGAAGTGCTGCAGGAGAGAGCGTTTGACGCATAAGTCGGAGTTGCAACCTTAGTGCCTGCGCCGGATGCAGTATTGATTTCTGCATATACGCCATCGCACTTAGCCGCAAATACGAACAGGTCATAGTACTGTCTGCCCTCAAGCAGGTTGCCGGAGATTCCGGGCGGGTCCTGATGGAGCTTTGTGTCATTGAGCTTAACTGGTGCGCATGCCGCACTCTTGTGTGCAACAATGAAGTTTACGTTTGCAGGCCAACGTCCGGTCGGTACCTTGATAACCGGCATACCGTCATAAGTACCTACCTGACCTTTGGAGAGAGACTTGTCCAAAAGGTTTTCGCACTTCTGGAACTCGTCCGACAGGCGCAGCATAGCGTATGTAGCACTCGGCACGAACAGTGTGCGGCTCTCAGCCGGGATTTCCTTATCATCCATGTAGGTGGTTGCCGCGGTGATACGCTCGCAAATATTGCTCTTTGAAAGCGCAGTGGAATTACCCACAACCTTACCCGCCTTCTGTGCAAGCTGATTGAAGCAGTACTTGTCCATAGTCGGAACCGCCTGCTCAGCAATCTGCAGAGAGAGCATCTAGCCCGCTGCCTTAACGCCGTTTTGGTCCGCGTTATTGCCCTTGTCAATGGTCAGAGAGAAGCTCTTATCCTGGGTAAGCGTCATCTCCTGAACAACATCCTGCATCTCCTGCGGCTCGCCGTAGCGGTTAGCACCCGAGCGAGTGTAGTCTACCATGGGAACCGTAAGCGGTGTAGTGATATTCACCGTCTTAACGCCCGAAAAACTGTAGCTGTTGTTGAAACGTCCCGCGATTAAACTCTCGCGGACAAATTTTGTCTGAATTTCCTTTGCATACTTTTCATGTAAATTGATAGCCATTGTAATTTCCTCCTAAAATTTAATTTAAATTCTTTTTTCCTTATAGGCTCCCTTGTGTAAAGGGAGCTGTCACGGCTTTGCCGTGACTGAGGGATTGTCCCCTACCCTAAAAATCCGGTCAGAAAATCATCCTTTTCCTTTTCCGCCGCATCGCCTACGGCAGAACCGACGCTGAGCGCCTTATTCCTTCCGCGCTGCTCTGCAAGCTGATTATCACGCTTGAGCTCCTCAATCTCACGCTTGAGCTCTGCATTCTGATGCGCCTGATATGCGACTATAGGCGATTTCCCGCCCTGTATTTCGGAAATAACGCTCTCGGGTAAACTCTTCACGTCTACATCCGGAAACGCCGCCATAAACTCACGCCACGGCTTCACGCGCGCTTCTTTCTCTATGCGCTCATTCTCCGCAGCCGCTTCGGTGCGCTCGCGCCGGCTCTTCTCAAAACGAAACCTGGTAAGCTCGTCTATAAGACCTTCATCCGCGTCCGGATAATCAGCCTCAACCGTCGCGCGTACCTCAGCCTCTGCCGCTTGGCTTCCGCGCTCTTCAAGGGATGCCATGTAGTCCTCAAGGCTTAATCCGCTCGCCTTCGCATAACGCTCAAGAGTACTCCTCATCCCGCGAAGCTCGTCACGTTCTGCCGAAACATGGTCGTAGTTCTTGCCTTTCTGTGCAAGAACCGCCGCCTCTTCTAAGCTAACGTCCTCTTCACGGCCGTTATACTTAATCTTTAAAGTCTGCGCGGGTGCAGACTCCGTTGTTGTAGGGGACGGCGTCCTCGACGTCCCCCTCTCTCCAAGGCTCCCTTTGTCTGTAGGGGACGGCGCCCCCGACGTCCCGCCCTGAGGGGTAGCGCCTCTCTGCTCTTCCTTTACAGCCCCTGCGTCAAACTCAGCCTCCGCCCTGGTTTCCGGCATTGCCTCATCCTCTGCAAATAAGCTCTCCGGCAGCATGTCCGGCATGGTTTCTGCCCCTGCTGCAAATTCCTGTACTTCGCCCATGCCCTGATTGGTTTCTTCAGTCATGTTCTTTTTCCTCCTTTTTATTTCCTCCCGCCCTGGTTTATGACGGGTAGTTTACTTCTGTGTTTTCCTCATACAAAGGCGGCATATTTCTTAGTAACTCCGCTTCCTGCATGGCGTTAAACTCGTCTAAGGTTATCTCATGATATGCGGTTTCGTCTGCGCCCTCTGCAAGATATATTACTGTGCCGTAGGTTTCGCCGTCCGTGAGTATCATTCCCTCGGATGCCGTAAGCATTATTCTTTTTGTCATGTTGTTACCCCCTATACAAGTGATACAGTTACGTTTGGTCTTGATGCAACTAAGGTTGTCCACTCCGCTGAATCTACACTACCAAACGCATTTATTACCGCTGTTCTTGAGAATGTCGCAGTAAACGTTGCTGTAGTGGAAAAATGCCCAAAGATGTTTATAAAACTTGCTTTTGACAGTTTTGTACTATGCGCGAATGAAACCGACATAGCTATGGTTCCGGTGAATTTGATATTTTCAAGGTTTGAAGTACCATTGAAAGTATAAGTGCTACTGAGCTTTGTGTTTTCATCCACAAGTATTTCATCGACTGTATGAAGACGAGAGTTGAAGTAAAAAACTTGAGTTGCCCAATCCTTACCCCTTGCGTCAAGAGGTGGCACTCTCGCAATAGCAGAGTTTGAAAAGGCATATCCCCACTCGGTACAATTACTTGTGTCAAAAGTTACTCCCCACTGCTCACATAATGCTGCAAAGTCTATACCTTCGGATGTATACCGCGTTGACAAATAAGAAAACATATAAAGCGATGTAGGTTTAATCACTTTATATTTTGGTTCGTCTTTTATGTTGTTCATATTCATGGCTGCATAGAAAAAGCGATAATCAGTAAGATTTCCGTAGTTTTGTAAACCGTCCCAACGCCTATTCCATTCCAACCACATACCATATGACCTATGATAATCCATAGTAATATACACATCAGCATTATCGGTAAATACTGTCATATTAGGTGATATGCTTGTTATTCCCTCGACTGTGCCGTCTGCGTTTGGTGTAAATTCTTGCGGCTCTATTGGTGCTTCGTATGTCGTTTGAAAAGTCCCAACCTCTATTTGACACTCTGTAATCTCGCCATTTTGTCCGCACATCGTAACGATAGCTGTTTTATTTAGGGTAAATGAGTTATAAATCGATGAAGTAGCACTCGGTATAAACGCATATCCGTCCCAATTTGCGTAATATGCTGTTGTCCCAACACTCGCTATCTCGGAAACTAATAAACCCTTTTTTGTTTCAACATCAAAAAATTGAAGTATTGGTAAATTTGAAGCAGATATAAAATACGTCCCTTTGGGTAAGATAACGGCATTTTCTGCGTTGTACTTCTTATAATCATTAGCATAGACATACTTATGTATCGTAGTTTTACCACTCAAATTCTTACCATATACTTTCACCGAAACACTCGCAAAATCCGTCTGTCGTGTAAGGCTCGGATTTGAATGTCCTTCTATCAAACTATTAAAACGAACATAATGAGTATTATCTCCAGTTATAAACGTATAAGAAGCACCATTGGCAGAGTTATACCATGCAAGAGCATCCCCCATATCATCGTACTCCACACGAGCGCAAGAACTCGTGCCGCTGAGAAGATATTCTGTATTTGGTGATACTTCAACCTTTTCAGTTGTATACCAGTCCTTGGATGGATAAGCATCATTCCTGCCACTTACAATAATCTCATAACCAATATTTATTTTTTTTGCATTAATTAGATTAGCATTTTGAACTACAATTCCTACCTCATGCGGAATTTCGGAAACATCGTCAACCGAGATAACCGAACCTGAAACTGTCTTTTCTATGATTTTGCTTTCGTCTATCATAGAAGCCTTTCCCGCTTGGTACACCTCGTTAACTCCCTCTGCCATATCTGCTGAAGAGTAACCTCTTGCACTTCCCGTTTTCTCGCGGATTTTATGAGCTATATTTTGATAATGCTTATTATCAGTTACTACAAGTGCCATTAATAACTCACCTCGTCCCCGT
>JAZTXE010000105.1:0-10319 GCA_045636205.1 Eubacteriales bacterium | reverse complement strand
TAGGAGGCCGAGTATTCTCTTGGATGGGAATGGGGGTGAGGCACCTGTTGTTGTAAAAACCATTTATCCGGAATTTTTAGGTGCGGCGGTTGTTTGTGACGGGGCGGACAATCCTAAGGTGAGGGTGTACATAACCGATGTTATTTCATCGCTTACCGGGATTACGTCTGATCGAATTACGGTTATTAAAATGAAAAATTAGATGAGAGGATGCGATGATTATGAAAAGGAAAAATGCGGTTACCGCAATGATAGTGCTTTTTATTTGTGTGGCGGTTTATCTCAATTGGAGTTACACGCAGAATATTACGGCGGATACAGAAACCGGGAAAACGTTAGGTGAGGTTACGTTTGCAAACGGTGAAAAGCAAGAGGGGGAAGGCGATGAGGGTGAGAAGATGGATGTTGATGAAAATCAAGAGGAGGAAAGCGAAGAGACGGTTGCGGATGATTATTTTACCAACGCACGTCTTGAAAAACAAAAGGCGAGAGACAGTGCGCTGACGATACTTAAAGAAAATTCCGAAAAGGAGAACATATCCCAGCAGGAAAGAGACAAGGCGGCATCAAATATGGAGAGCTTGGCGACAGGTGCAGTTACAGAGGCACGAGTGGAATCTCTTATAAAAGCAAAGGGGTTTAAGGATTGCGTTGCTCTTATAAATGATGAGGCTGTAAACGTAATAGTTAAGGCACCGGATGGTGGTCTTACGGCAAGCGATACCACAAAAATCAAAGATATTGTAATCAGTGAAACAAAAGTAAAACCAAGTCAGATAAAAATAGTTGAGATAAAATGAAATTTAGGGTATAATAGATACCGGAGTGTATGTTTTGATTTAGCACTCCGGTATTTTGCTTTTTAAATTGTATGAAGGAGAGTGTTTGGAAATGGCAGATAATAAGGAATACTTAACTCAAAAAGAGGAAAATGGTAACATCAATATATCCGAAGAGGTAATAGCTTCCATTGCGGCGGTGGCTGCGACTGAGGTTGAAGGAGTAGCTTCTTTGGGAAACGGCAGTGTTGACATAGCTGAGTTCTTGGGTAAGAAATCAATTTCAAAGGGTGTTAAGCTCCAAATTGATGAGGAGAATATTGCGGTAGATATTTACGTTAATGTAAAGTACGGAAGCGTGGTTCCGACAGTTGCAAAATACGTGCAAGAGGGTGTTGCGTCTGCTATTGAGTCAATGGCGGGGCTTACGGTTACTGCGGTGAATGTGCATGTTTCAGGCGTTCAGTTTGAAAAGGCGGTTAAGAAAACTGAGGGAGCTGAGGAAAAATAAAAATGCAGCATAAAACCCTGAGGGGAAATCTTCTGCTTATTGTTGCTGCGGTTATATGGGGCTCGGCTTTTGTTGCGCAGAGCGAAGGTATGGCGTATGTCGGACCGTTTTCTTTTGGTGCGGTCAGATATATTATAGGCGGAGTAGTGCTTATTCCGTTTGCTTGGTTCTTTTCGCGCAATGACGAAAACAAGGATGTGCGAGGAACGATTTTTGGCGGTATCATGTGTGGCTTGGCACTGTTTTTGGCATCAACTCTTCAGCAGATAGGAATCCAGTATACCACCGTGGCGAAATCAGGTTTTTTGACGGCTATGTATATCGTTCTGGTCCCGATTCTGAGGATAGTGCTCGGAAAGAGGCCGACATTCCGCGTATGGCTTTGTATATTAGTTGCTGCAGTGGGAGTGTATTTCCTTTGCGCAATGGATGGATTTAGCATCAATATAGGCGACGGACTTATGATATTGTCGGCGCTTATGTTTTCGGTTCATATTTGCGTTATAGACCATTTTGTTGAGAAGCACAGTGGAGTATGGCTCGCGTGTATTCAGTTTTTAGTTGTCGGGCTTGTTTCTACGCCGTTTATGTTTATTTTTGAAGCACCCACAATTGCGGATATATCCAATGCATGGGTGGAGATATTGTATACAGCGGTCTTTTCTTCGGGTATTGCGTACACATTCCAGATTCTCGGGCAGAGGGACACAAATCCGGTTGTTGCTTCTCTTATTATGAGTACTGAGTCACTCTTTGCGGCACTGTCGGGATGGGTGATTTTGGGGCAGGCGATGACTGTGCGTGAGCTCTTTGGGAGCTTACTTATGATTAGCGCAATAGTTTTTGCGCAGCTTCCAGAAAAGAAAAAAGAAAAGGTTAATACATAAAAAAATGAGCATCGGCTGGTTAAAACCGATGCTCATTTTTTTATAGTTATTCATATTGCTTGTGATTGCTTTATTGATTGAAATATGATAAAATAATTATTTGTTAAAATGTGTCAAACAGAAGGTGAGAGATATATGAAAAAAATTCTTTCAAATCCGGTTGTTATTGTCCTTATGCTTTTGGTTTTTCCGCCACTTGGGATACTCATAATGTATTGCTGCAGTGAGTGGGACAGCAATTGGAAGTTAGGATTGTCAGTCGTTTTCATGATACTCTGGATTGGGTCTATATTAATGTCAATAAGTCAGGAATACCAGCTTGCGGCGCAAACAATGAGGTTTACTTCAGGTTGTGGGATTTTATAAAGAAAGCGAGGAATAAAAGTGAAGCTTATAGATTTGTTGAATGAGAAAACTCTGTCCATGTCCTTTGAGGTTTTTCCGCCTAAAACCGATGCGGCTTTTGAAAGTGTAAAGGTTGCGGTTGAGGAAATATCAAAGCTCCGTCCGTCATTTGTCAGTGTTACATACGGTGCAGGCGGCGGCACGAGTAAGTATACTTTAGATATTGCAAAGAAGATAAAGAAAGAGCACGGTGTTCCGACTCTTGCTCATCTTACCTGCGTTTCTTCGGATAAGGCTACGGTGCATGAGAGAATTGAAGATATGAAAAATGCGGGTATAAAAAATGTCATGGCTCTGCGCGGTGACATTCCTGCGGACAGGATTAATGAGGACAGAAGCAAGTGGGAGTACCATCATGCGGTTGACCTTATCCGTGAGCTTAAAGAAAATGATGCGGATTTCTGCATCGGTGGTGCGTGCTATCCGGAAATTCATCCGGAGAGCGAAAACCAGAATGAGGATATAAAGCATCTGAAGGAAAAGGTTGATGCGGGATGCGAATTCCTTACAACTCAGATGTTTTTCGACAATAACCTGCTCTATAATTTTCTCTATAAAATACGCGAAGCAGGAATAACCGTTCCGGTCATTCCGGGTATAATGCCGATAACCAATGCAAATCAGGTAGAGCGCGCAATCGCGCTTTCCGGCTCATTTATGCCGCAGCGGTTTAAAAGCTTGGTGGATAAGTTTGGCTCGGATCCGGCTGCTATGAAGCAGGCGGGAATAGCATATGCGACCGATCAGATAATTGACCTGTACGCAAACGGCATTACGAATGTTCACGTTTATTCGATGAACAAGCCGGATGTTGCGGAAAAAATTCAGGCAAATCTGTCGGATATACTTGGTAAAAGATGACAGCGCCGATAAGCATAGTGAGTTACCCGGCGCCGGATTTTGACCGGAAAGAGATTTTAAGGTATGCCGGAGGCGGGCTTGAGTCGCCTGAAACCTGCGATTTGCTGGAAGAGTGCATTTCAGAGCTTGAAGGGAAGGTAGCTTATCGGGTATGCTATCGTACTTTTGAGGTTAGCAAAAAAGGCGATGTGCTCGATTTAGGGTTTGCAAGTGTAGATTCGCAAGCACTTAAAAAGAATTTAAGCGGATGCCACGAGATAGTTTTGTTTGCTGCGACCGTGGGGTTGGAGATTGACCGCCTTATAGCAAGATACGGTCATGTGTCGCCCGCGAAAGCACTGATGTTCCAGGCAATAGGTGCGGAGCGCATTGAAAGCCTTTGCGATG
Organism: Eubacteriales bacterium; assembly: GCA_045636205.1. Lineage (GTDB taxonomy): Bacteria > Bacillota > Clostridia > Oscillospirales > JAAYXM01 > JAZRUF01. The sequence continues at coordinate 6,489 of JAZTXE010000105.1, read as the reverse complement.
TGTTCAATGCCGAGATAAAGGCGCGCGCAAAGGAAAGTGGGTATAGTACAAGACCTCGCTACAGCCCGGGATACGGTGATTTGCCCATCAAGCTGCAGAGAGACATTTTTAACGTTTTGGATTGCCCGAGGAAAATAGGCTTATCGTTAAATGACAGTTTTCTGATGTCACCGTCAAAATCCGTAACTGCATTAATCGGTATAGGAAAGTGCGCAGGTGAAAAAGAGAGTGCCGGTAAGTGCAGGGAATGTGAGAATATAAACTGCTTATTCAGGAGTGAGTAGATTTGAAGTTTTTGGATTATCTTAAAAATAATGTTGTTTACTTAGACGGCGGTATGGGTACGCTCTTGCAAGCGCAAGGGCTTAAACCCGGTGAACTTCCGGAACGCTGGAACATGTCCCATCCGGATGTTATACGCAAAATTCACCGCGATTATTATAATGCAGGGAGCAATATAGTAAATACCAATACCTTTGGTGCGAATATCCTTAAGTTTTCAAAGGAGGAGCTTGAGGATATTGTAAGATGTGCTATTAACAACGCACGCGCTGCAGCAAACGAGAGCGTCGGCGAACAGGAGAAGTTTGTAGCTCTGGATATTGGACCTACAGGTAAGCTTTTAAAGCCTTATGGCGATTTTGATTTTGAAGAGGCCGTGTTTGTGTTTGCAGAGACCGTAAAGCTCGGTGTTAAATACGGCGCAGACCTTATATTTATTGAGACTATGAACGACAGCTATGAAACAAAAGCTGCGCTTCTTGCGGCTAAGGAGAACAGTGAGCTTCCGGTGTTTGTTTCAAATGCTTACGGTGAAGACGGAAAGCTTATGACCGGAGCTTCTCCGGCAGCTATGGTTGCGATGCTTGAGGGTATGGGCGCGGATGCAATAGGTGTAAACTGTTCTTTGGGTCCCAAGCAACTTTCAGGCGTAATTAATGAGTATTTGCAGTACGCTTCGGTTCCGGTTATTTTAAAGCCTAATGCGGGACTTCCTAAAAATGTCGATGGCAAGACGGTATTTGACATATTACCCGAGGAATTTGCCGAAGAGGTTTCTGAAATGATATCCGAAGGTGTACGTATTGCCGGCGGATGCTGCGGAACAACTCCTGAGTACATAGCTGAGGTTTTTAAAAAGACCGCGGGAATGACGGTTGCGCCTGTAAAGGATAAGAACATTACATGCGTTTCGTCGTATACACATTCGGTGGTATTTGACAAATCGCCGATACTCATCGGTGAGCGCATAAATCCGACCGGAAAGAAGCGTTTTAAACAGGCACTTAAGGAAAATGATATTGATTATATTTTATCCGAGGGGATACATCAGCAGGAATGCGGAGTGCATATCCTTGATGTGAATGTGGGACTTCCGGAGATTGATGAGGCAGAGGTTTTAAAGAATGCAGTGTTTGAGCTGCAGGCAATAATTGATTTGCCTTTGCAGATTGATACGTCCGATACCCGCGCTATGGAAGGTGCGCTTCGCAGATATAACGGCAAAGCCATGATAAACTCCGTAAACGGTAAAGCGGAGAGCATGCATGCGATATTCCCGCTTGTTAAAAAATACGGTGGTCTGGTGGTTGCACTTACTCTCGATGAAAACGGAATACCGGAGACTGCAGAGGGCAGAGTTGCAATTGCGGAGAAAATAATTAATACCGCCGCAGAGTATGGGATAGCAAAAAAAGATATTATATTTGATACACTGGCCATGACGGTAAGTGCGGATACCAAAGCGGCGCTTGCTACGCTTAAGTCACTCGGGACGATAAAGAACAGATTGGGTTGCCATACTTCTTTAGGCGTGTCAAACGTGTCATTCGGATTGCCTAACCGTGAGGGGATTAACAGCACGTTTTTTGCTCTTGCATTGGAGTCCGGATTGAGTGCGGCTATCATGAATCCATATTCAACAGATATGATGAAAACGTATTACGCATATCGCGCGCTTCATGATTTGGATGAAAACTGTGCGGATTATATAGCGTTTTCGGAAAAGTACGCATCTCAGGTACAAACGACCGCGCAGGTTGTGCAGAGTGTTGCAGCCGCAAGTGAGCAGGATTATAAGTCTGAATTACAAAAGGCGATAGTTAAAGGTCTCAAGGATAAAGCTGCAGACCTGACCGGGGCACTTTTAAACGAAGTCGAGGCTCTCAAGATAGTTCAGGAGGAAATAATTCCCGCGCTTGATATTGTCGGCAAAGGATTTGAGGAAAAGACGGTATTCTTACCGCAGCTTTTGATGAGTGCAGAAGCGGCAAAGAGTGCATTTGAATGCATTAAATCCAATATGGAATCCACCGGCGGTCAGGGGGCGTCAAAGTGCCCGGTTGTAATAGCAACGGTTCATGGGGATATACACGATATAGGCAAAAACATAGTAAAGCTTTTGCTTGAAAATTACGGATTTGCGGTTTGCGATTTGGGAAAGGACGTTCCGTCTGAGGTGATTGTAAAAAAGGTGGTTGAGCTGAAGGCTCCTATGGTTGGGCTCAGCGCACTTATGACAACCACGGTTCCGGCGATGGAGGAGACGATTAAACAACTGCGTGTGGCGGCACCTGAGTGTAAGATAATTGTGGGTGGCGCGGTTCTTACCCAGGAATATGCAGACCAAATAGGCGCTGACAAATATGCCCGCGATGCTATGGAAACCGTAAGGTATGCAGAGGAAATAAATTTACAAATATAGTTTATTGAGGCGGAGTGCAAACTCCGCCTTGACATTTTTAAAAATACCGTGTATCATATATACGAACGGATGTTCGAGCGCAAGATGAGGGGGGATGCGGTTGTGGAGCGCATAATTTTGCATGCGGACTTAAATCATTTTTATGCGGCGGTTGAATGCAGAGATAATCCTAAGCTGCGTGAGGTACCGATGGCGGTAGGCGGTGATGAGAAGAAACGGCACGGAATAGTACTTGCGAAGAATGAGCTTGCGCGCTCGTATGGCATAAAAACCGGGGAGGCTCTTTGGCATGCTCGGCGCAAGTGTCCAGAGATTACCATAGTCCCTCCGCATTTTGATAAATATGAAAGGGCATCGCTCGATGCGCGGGAGATATATGGTCGTTATACTGACCGTGTTGAGCCGTTTGGCGCGGATGAGTGTTGGCTGGATATGTCGGGCTGCGTGGATAGTTACGAGAAAGCCAAAATAGTCGCGGATAATCTGCGCCGGGAGATGTATGAAGAACTTGGGCTTACAATATCCGTGGGGGTCAGCTTTAACAAGGTTTTTGCAAAGCTTGCAAGCGATTATAAAAAGCCGGACGCAACAACCCTGATTGCGCCATCGCATTATCGGGAGATAGTATGGGACCTACCGGTGAATGCACTGCTGTATGTCGGGCGTGCGACCGAGAAGAAGCTTTTTAATTTTGGTGTTCATACAATAGGGGATTTAGCTAAATGCGACAGAGCACTTTTAAAGCGAAGTCTCGGAAAAAGTGGGGAGATGCTCTGGTTATACGCTAACGGGCTGGATACGTCACCGGTAAAAGCTGTGCGTGAGAGGGCAAAAAGTATAGGAAACAGTACGACACTGCCACGCGATATAATTGAGAATAAGGAAGTAAGGGTTGTATTGTACGCACTGTGCGAAAAGGTTGCGGCAAGGCTGAGGGATAAAAAACTATGTTGTTGTGCTGTCCAGTTATCCGTAAGGGATAGGAATTTTACGGATACTGAACACCAGATACCGCTTTTGTCGCCTACCGATACGTCTCAGGAGATGTTTGATGCGGTTTGGAGACTTTACACTTCAAATTACAGAAGAAAAGTTCCGATACGCGGGTTGGGAGTACGTGCAATAAGGCTTGAAAACGGCGGGCAGGAACAGCTTAGCTTGTTTTCTGAAGATATAAAAAGAGGAAAGCACAAGCGTATAGAGCAGGCTAAGGATAAGCTTAAGGATAAATACGGTGCGGGTGCGATAAAACGCGGAGTATTCCTGGTAAATCCTGAGCTTTTGCCGGGCAGAGGGCATAAACTTCATGATGATGAATAAAACGGAATAAAGTGCAAAAACAAGAATCAATCCTATAACTCGATTTTCTGTGAAACGGACTTTTTGTTGAAATCTCAAAAAGATTTTGAAGTTGATGTATAATTATTTGCAAAAAAATGATTGTGTTGACTAGCTATATTAAAAATGATAATATAATTTGCAAGAAAGCACTATCAAAAGCCTCCCTTGTGTAAAGGGAGGTGAGTTGTGAAACAACTCGGAGGGATTGTAATGGACTACAAACACAACAAAGAAATTGTACCACTTGCAAAAGCATTGAGAAAAAACATGACAAAGGAAGAAAAGCATCTTTGGTATGATTATTTGAGAGAATACCCTGTTAGGTTTATAAGGCAGAAAGTTATAGGAAAATATGTTGTTGATTTTTACTGTGCCAAAGCAAAGCTTATTATTGAATTGGACGGATCGCAGCATTATGACGATAAAGGAATAGAAAAAGATGCTTTAAGAACTAAGTTTTTAGAACAATATGGATTAAAAGTTATAAGAATATCAAATCTTGATATAAACAAAAACTTTGAGGGAGTGTGTATATTTATTGATAATGAAGTTAAGCAATCCCTCAGTCAACTCCGTTGACAGCTCCCTTTACACAAGGGAGCCTTTTTATAAGTGTCATTTAAAAGTGTCGGAAAAATGCGGAAGTTTTTCCGACCGCAATTTTTTTGTTGATTTTACTACTTAAATGCCATAGCTTTTTAAAAAAATTAATAGGCAAATATATAAAAGTGTTGGTTTTTACCTCCTTCGAGGATATCCACCAGAAGGGACTTGCCACAACAGTGCACTTTGCTGAAAATGTCATAATTGAATAGTTTTTTTGTAAAATAGTAGATTTTTTGTGATTTTATAGTATAATTATGTAAAAGATAATGTATCATAAAGAAGGTATTGTAGTGCGAATATTAAATTGGAATATATCATATCAAGGCAAAATTGAAAATAAGATTGATTTTATAAATCAATATATGCAAGAAAACACTTGTGTTATGTTGCAAGAAGTAAAGCCACACGCTTTTGAATATATAAAAAATTATTTTGGAGAAAAATACAATTTTATATATTCGTTAGATTATAGGAAACCCAGCAAGTTCGACTCCGAGGCAAGAAAATTAGGCGTGTTAATCATATTAGACAAAAAAAATGATATTTTGGATTGTGGGGTTATTGAAAGAAGTCCTTTCCCAGACAGAACGATTTACGCAACAATTAAGGTAGGATTACAAGTAATAAAAGTTTTAGCACTTCATTCATTAACGGGGTGTGGCTACTATCGCACAAAATCAGTACAATATGATTCTTTTGCAGAGTTTATTGATGAATACAGACCCGATATCATAGGTATTGATGCTAACGAACCCGAAACAGACCATTATGATATGACACAAATGGAGTTCTTTGATAATGGCCCAGGTGCAAAAAACTTTTTCTTAAAAGTTCACGAAAATGGACTGCTTGATTCATATGTTAAAATTAACAATATAGTCAGCAACGAAACTATACCATTAACACAATCACACAAAGTTCGTAGGCGTGGAAGTGTTAGATATGATTTTATATTTATCAATAAGAGCATAAAGATTGAAAATATGAATTATTATTATGACGAGGCAGTAAATGCAGGTAGTGACCACGCTCTTTTGCTATGCAATACAAAGTTGGATTAAGTCTAAATATATTGAAATAAATTAGGTTATTACACCGCCTACTATGTAGGGGTGTAATTTTTTTGTTTACATTTCTTGTTGTAACCTCAATAAAAAATTATTCCACAGAAAATAAAGTTATAGGGAAGCAATATACGGATTGACTTTTTAAAATTTTTAATTTATAATAAAATAAAGATTACCGCTACTGACGGAACATAGATAACTATGGGGGAACGGTAATTGGATTTTAGCCGTCCGTCTGGGCATCCTTAGTGGTAAGGATGCCCTTTTTTAATCTGTATGAGGAGTGTGGCTTGGTATGATGAATTGCTGGAGAGGTTTTAATGAAGGAAATTGGAACACATGTATTGATGTGTCAGACTTTATAAAAAGAAACTATGTGCCGTATGAGGGTGACTCATCGTTTCTTGAAACGACCACCGAGCGTACAGATTTAGTTAAGGCAAAGGTTGACGAACTCCTTGTTGAGGAAAATAAAAGAGGCGGGGTTTTGGAAGTCGATACGGATAATGTATCTTCCATACTCACTTTCGGCCCGGGATATATTATTGAAGGCAAGGAGATTATCGTCGGTTTGCAGACGGATAAGCCGCTCAAGCGCGCTGTCAATCCTTTTGCGGGGTACAGAAATGCAGTGCAGGCGTGTCAGGCATACGGATATGAGATAGGCGAGCGGGTGAAAAACGAGTTTAAGTTCAGAACTACGCACAATACCGGTGTTTTTCGCGTGTATACAGATACCATGCGTAAGGCGCGCCACGCGGGCATTTTAAC
>JAZTXE010000104.1:0-12625 GCA_045636205.1 Eubacteriales bacterium | reverse complement strand
GTGTCAACCTCTTCGCGGCGCTTCTTGTCCTCAGCGGAGAACTGCTCAGCTTCCTTAACCGCCTTCTCAACTTCTTCCTGAGATAAGTTGGAGGAAGCGGTGATGGTAATCTGCTGCTCCTTACCGGTGCCCAAATCCTTTGCGGATACGTTTACGATGCCGTTCGCGTCAATGTCAAAGGTGACTTCAATCTGCGGAACACCGCGCGGTGCAGAGGGGATTCCGTCCAAGTGGAAGCGACCCAGAGACTTATTGTAAGCCGCCATTTCGCGCTCGCCCTGCAGAACGTGAACCTCAACGGAGGTCTGACCGTCTGCTGCGGTGGAGAAGATCTGGCTCTTCTTGGTCGGGATGGTGGTGTTGCGCTCAATGAGCTTTGTAAATACGCCACCCATGGTCTCAATGCCGAGGGAGAGCGGAGTTACGTCCAAGAGAAGCAGGTCGGTAACGTCACCTGAGAGAACACCTGCCTGGATAGCTGCACCGATTGCTACGCACTCGTCAGGGTTAATGCCCTTGAACGGGTCCTTGCCGGTGAATGCCTTGACAGCATCCTGAACCGCCGGGATACGTGATGAGCCGCCGACGAGAAGAACCTTGTGCAAGTCGTTCGGGGAAAGCTTTGCATCCTGCATTGCCTGACGAACCGGAACCATGGTGCTCTCAACCAAATCAGCGGTCAGTTCGTTGAACTTTGCACGGGTGAGAGTAAGCTCAAGGTGCTTCGGACCGGTTGCATCAGCGGTGATGTAGGGCAGGCTGATGTTTGTAGAGGTTACGCCGGAAAGCTCAATTTTTGCTTTCTCAGCCGCCTCGCGCAGACGCTGCATAGCCATTTTGTCCTTCTCAATGTCGATGCCGGTGTCCTTCTTAAACTCAGCAATCATCCAGTTGGTGATGCGGTTGTCAAAATCGTCGCCACCCAAGCGATTGTTACCTGCGGTTGCAAGAACCTCGAATACACCGTCGCCGATTTCCAGGATGGAAACGTCGAATGTACCGCCGCCCAAGTCGTAAATCATAATCTTCTGATCGGTTTCCTTGTCAAGACCGTAAGCGAGAGCGGCAGCGGTCGGCTCGTTGATAATTCTCAGAACCTCAAGACCTGCAATTTTGCCTGCGTCCTTGGTTGCCTGACGCTGGCTGTCAGTAAAATATGCCGGAACCGTGATAACCGCCTGGCTTACTTTCTCACCGAGGAATGCCTCTGCGTCAGTCTTAAGCTTTGAGAGAATCATCGCGGAAACTTCCTGCGGGGAGTAGTTTTTGTCATCAATGGAAACCTTGTAGTTTGTGCCCATTTCGCGCTTGATGGAGCTGATTGTGCGGTCCGGGTTGGTAACAGCCTGACGCTTTGCAACCTGACCTACCATGCGCTCGCCGTCTTTTGAGAATGCAACTACGCTCGGGGTTGTACGAGCGCCCTCTGCGTTTACCAGAACAGTAGGCTCGCCGCCTTCCATAACAGCTACACATGAATTTGTTGTACCTAAGTCAATACCAATAATCTTTGCCATAACAAAATACCTCCAATTCGGATTATATCCAAAATTTAATTTACATATATAATATATTTTTAGTTTGCCACTTTTACCATTGCGTGGCGGATTACCTTGTCACCAATTTTAAATCCCTTTTGGAAAACCTCGGCAACTGAGTTCTCCTCAAGTGCTTCGTCTTCAACATGCATTACAGCGTTGTGAAGTATCGGGTCAAACTTTTCTCCCACCGGATTGATTTCCTCGACTCTCAGTTTTTTCATCGTCTCGCAGAGCTCGTTATAAATCATTTCTATGCCCTTGCGATACGCCTCGTCCTCGGTCGGGGTGGAGAGTGCACGCTCAAAATTGTCATACACACCTAAAAATGCACCGACTGCCATCGCGGTTGCATCCGCATACAGACCTTCGCGCTCACGTGCAGTGCGCTTGCGGTAGTTGTCATACTCCGCAGCAAGGCGCAGACGCTGGTCCTTGCAATCTGCAAGCTCTGCCTGCAAAGCCTCAAACTCTTCTTTTGAAACGGTTATCTCCTGACTCTCGGTCACTACCGCTTCTGCCTCGGTTTCAGCTTCGCAAGCGGTTGTTTCCAGTTCCTCTTTGTTCTTCTCAGCCATATTTAACACCTCCAAATGAGTTAAATGTCTTCATTATTGTCTTCCAAAAAGGCACTTTTAAGCAATTTATTGAGCCCTTCCACGAAGTAATTTAAATTGGCGGCAACACGTGCATAATCCATGCGCGTAGGACCTACAACTCCTATGACTCCGCGCAGATGCCGCCCTACGCCATAAGTTCTGTAGATTACACTCGCATCCTGAAGCGGTTCTGCAAGATTTTCACGCCCGATGGTTATGTGCATGGAGCCTGATGCATCGCCTGATTCATCATCAAAGTTTATCGAATGAACCATGTCACGCCGGTCAGAGGACAGATAGTCCAGAAGCCTGCGCGCCTTGTCCGGGTCACGGTATTCCGGGTGGCTTAGGATTTTCGATGCGCCGCCTACGAACATATCTCCCGATATTCCTGCAGACATAACCTCAGCCGCGAAGTTCATAACCGGCTCAACATAGCTTGAAAGGTTTCCCGCCTCGCGTTCAGCCTGCTTTATAAGCGAAAGGCTTATGCGGTCAAGCGTCAGGTTGGCAAAAAGGCGGTTGAACATTTTGGCAAGAGCCGAAATTTCATCTTCCTTTGCCGCAAAAGCTGATTTTAAGTATTTATTCTTTACCTGCGCGCTGTTTGTTACAAGAACCAGGATAACAGTATGCGAATCTACATATATTAAATCAAACTTGCGTATGCTTATATCGGAAACCGAGGACATTATCGCGTAGGTGGGATAATCAGTAAGCTGAGAAACCGCGCGACCCGCATCACGTATCAGGCGGTCGAGCTCCTGCATACGCAGGCGGAGACCTGCGTTTAATGCGTCAAGCTCGTTTATCGACAGCTTGTAGCGGTTCATAAGCTCATCAACGTACAGACGGTATCCGGCGGTGGACGGGATGCGCCCGGCGCTTATATGCGGCTGCTCAAGATACCCTAACTCCTCAAGGTCAGACATTTCGTTGCGGATTGTAGCGGGGGATAAGGAGAGCTCTGCACGCGCGGCAATTGATTTGGAACCAACCGGCTCGGCGTTTTCAATATATTCGTCTATTATAGCTTTCAGGATACGTTTTTTTCTGTCGCTGAGACTCATATACAACCTCCCTATCATTTATTTTTCGTTTTTAGCACTCTTGAAGGTCGAGTGCTAATTATTATTTTACTCATAAAACAAAATATGTCAAGTGGTAAAAGCGAATGTGTAATAAAAAATTCATATTTAATAAAGAAACACGTAATAAAACACGCGCAATAAAGCGCGGGGGATAAAGCTGAGTTTTAAGAAAAGTTAGCACTTGACTTTAAATTCTGACAAAAAACAGAAAAAATATGACATAAAACCCATATACAGATTTGACATTGTTGTTTTGAGGGAGTATAATCTATTTATTATGTCTATTGGAGGTATTCGACCTATGTTTGAAAATCGAGTTTATAATTTTTCCGCGGGTCCGTCCATGTTGCCCGAAAGTGCTTTGAAGAAAGCTCAGGCAGAGCTTTTGAATTACGGTAACTCCGGAATGTCGGTTTTGGAGATGAGCCACCGCTCAAAAGCATATCTGGAAATTTTTGACGCAACCGAGGCACTGCTTCGAAAGGTGCTCAACGTACCGGATAACTATAAAATTCTCTTCCTGCAGGGCGGTGCTACGCTTCAGTTTGCAGCTATTGCAATGAATCTTATGACCGGAAGCGGCATTGCCGATTATGTAGTAACCGGAAGCTTCTCAAAGAAAGCTGCTCAGGAAGCTAAAAAGTACGGCGATGTAAAAATCGCTGCAAGCAGTGAGGATGAAAAGTTTACACGCATCCCGCGCCAGGATGAGCTCAAGCTCAACCCGAATGCGGATTACGTACATATCTGTTTTAACAATACCATCTACGGCACGCATTGGGATTATGTTCCGGAAACCGGCGATGTTCCGCTGGTTGCGGATATGTCCTCATGCATCCTCTCTGAGCCGGTTGATGTTTCAAAGTTCGGCGTTATCTACGCAGGTGCGCAGAAGAATATGGCACCGGCAGGCCTTACTGTCGTCATTATTCGCGAAGACCTTGCAGGACGTGCGATGAAGAATATTCCGGTAGTTATGGACTATGCTACCGAAATTGAAAACGCATCAATGTACAATACCCCGCCTACATTCTCAATCTATATGTGCAAGCTGGTTCTTGAGTGGATTGAGGAAATCGGAGGAATCTCAAAGCTCTATGGAATCAACAAGGATAAGGCTGCGCTTTTGTATAATTATCTTGAGAGCAGCAAGCTCTTTAAGACTGAGATTTCACCTGAGAGCCGCTCTCTCATGAACGTAACCTTCCGCACCGGCGATGAAGAGCTTGACGCGAAGTTTGTCAAGGAAGCTGCTGCAAAGGGACTCCTGACTCTAAAGGGCCACCGCGCAGTTGGCGGCATGCGTGCATCTATCTACAATGCAATGCCGGTTGAGGGCGTAAAAGCGCTTGTCGACTTTATGAAGGAATTTGAGAAAAACAACTAACAGTTACTATATAATTTAAGGAGAATGTCCAATGTATCAGATCAGGACCATGAACAAAATTGCTAAAATAGGGCTCGACCGCCTTGACGGTGCCAAGTACACTTGCAGCGACGATGCAAGCGCACCGCAGGGTATCCTTGTCCGCTCGGCAGACCTCCATTCCGTGGAGCGCAATCCCGAGCTTCTGTGTATCGCACGTGCAGGTGCCGGCGTTAACAATATCCCGGTTGACGCTTGCGCAGAGGACGGTGTTGTAGTTTTCAACACCCCGGGTGCGAATGCAAACGCGGTTAAGGAACTGGTTATCTGCTCGCTTTTCCTGGCATCACGTAAAATCGTTCAGGGTATTGCGTGGGCTAAAACACTCGCTGATGAGGATGGAATTTCAAAGCTTATTGAAAAGGGAAAGAGTAACTTTGTAGGTCCTGAGCTTAGCGGAAAGAAACTCGGTGTTGTAGGACTGGGCGCTATCGGCGCGATGGTTGCAAATACTGCCGAGAAGCTCGGCATGCAGGTTTACGGATATGACCCGTATATCTCAATTGATGCGGCATGGAATTTGTCCCGCAGCATCATCCACGCTAAGGATTTGAAGACTATTTTTGAAAATTGCGATTACATAACGCTCCATGTTCCGGCAACTGATGAAACCCGCAACACTATCTGCGCGGAAACCCTTGCCACAATGAAGAAGGGCGTTCGTATTATAAACCTTGCGCGTGCAGAGCTCGTCAATACCGATGATATGCTCGCAGCTCTCGAATCAGGTCAGGCAGGCGCGTATGTCACCGATTTTGGTGATAGCAAGCTCTTAAGTTCGGACAACGTAGTTGTAATGCCGCACCTGGGTGCATCTACCCCTGAAAGTGAGGATAATTGCGCAGTAATGGCGGTTGATGAGATGGTAAATTACATCGAGCACGGCATTATTAAAAATTCCGTAAACTTCCCGAATGTGGATATGGCTCGTGAGGGAACCTATCGCGTCTGCGTTCTGCACAAGAATGTCCCGAAAATGGTCGGCGGCATAACAAATCTGTTTGCGGAAGCCAATATCAACATTGAGAATATGGCAAACCGCTCTAAAAAGGACAATGCTTACACCGTGCTTGATACCAACACCTGCCCGGACGATGAGCTTATAAATAAGATTAAAGCTATCGAGAGTGTATCGAGGGTACGTGTACTCGGTAAGTAAATTACATAACGACATAAAAAACTCCGTTGCATATGGTGAGTGTTCTTAAGGACAGTAAAAGGTCGTAGCAAAATCGCTACGACCTTTTATCATTATAAAAACAATCTTTTTCCCATCTTAGTACATTTGTATCGATGTATTCCCATATTTTTTGGTAATCTTTTTCACCACGAATTATGTGGTCATGATAGGACCTCTGCCATATTTTATCAGAGTATGTATTATGAATTTTCTTTGACACATTCATTTTCAGAAATCCTACTATTTTATCTATAACAGAACGATGGTGTTGTAGGGGCGATTCACGAATCCCCCGCTTTTCATCATCATTGTAAATTTCTATAATCAAATGAAGGTGATTTGGCATAATAACATATTTAGGAATTGACACATTAAACCTGTCAGGTAATATTTCAATGATTTGTTTTGTAATTCCCCCGTATTGAGTCAATTTATTTTCGGGCAATTCGTGAATTGCCCCTACGATATTTGAGAATAAACATTTCCTGTTATGCGTACATATTGTGATAAAATACACACCATTCTCGGAATAATCATATCCTTTTAATCTTGCAGATTTTCGTTTCGGTAACTCCATTATTTCACCTTGCTGTTATCAATGGCATAATCTAATAAAAGGTTAATTAACTCATTTCTTGATCGATTTGTTTCTTCTGATAATTTATTTAATTTTACAACTGTTTCTTCCTTTATCCTTACGGAAAATGTTTTATATCCATCTTCACCTTTTAGATTCTTTTTATTTATAACAAGTTTGTTTTCCATAACATTTCACCTCACATATATTATATGTTGACAAAGGTTACAATTATATGTTATGATTTATAACATACAAAACAACATAAAATGAGGTGCGACAATGTTTTGCGAAAACTGTGGGAGTAAATTAGATGAAAATTTAAATTTTTGCAGTAAGTGCGGAAGCAAACCATCTCCTATTAAAACGCAGGAGAAATACAATACACTATCTATTATCGGAGTTGTAGTAGCTTGCATATCTCTTCTCTTAAACTTCTGGGGAGTTGTTGGTATTGGCGCAGTGGTTTTATCGTCTTTGGGACTTATTCAAGTTAAGGAAACAGGAGAAAAAGGAAAGAGAATGGCTATAGGTGGAATTGTAATAGGTTCATTTTCAATAATCTATGCATTTGTTTTAGTTTTATATTTAATGATGTAAAGGAGGTGAAAAGATATGAAAAATAAATTCATACAAATTACATCAATTTTTATGGTGTTATTGCTGTTTACAGGATGTGGAAATTCAAAAGAATATTCAAATCAAAACAATACTGAGACAGATCTCTATGTCGGAGAATATGTATCCGTCGGCGAACTTGAGGGAGAATTAAAGATAGAGAAATCAGAAGGTATATACAAAATTTATATTGAGTTTTATGATTTGACCGAGATAATTGCAACTGGAGAGGAAGAAAACGGGACACTTATTTACGATGGAATAGATAAATATGGAAATGAGATAAACGGAAACATCGAAGAATATGGTGAAGCTTACCCTGTTCGAGTTGAAATTTATGGTGATGGGCTATTTGATGAAATAGAGTTTGAAAGAAAATGAGTATTTTACTGTCCGGTACTGTAACAAGCAGGGAAGATGTGTGCCGTCTTCCGAATATTTAGGATAATCCTAATACCTTATATGCGGAACGACACACAGGGCGTTCCCTACGGTTCGTCGGAAACCGCCGAACCCTACAATAAAAGGCTGAACGAAATCAATCGTTCAGCCTTTTAAAACTACTGTCCTTGTGAGTATACTTCATATCGCAACGGAGTTTTTTATATAACATTGAAATGGCGCAGTGCGTGCAGAATTCCGTCATCATCGTTTGAACGGGTAACGTAGCACGCCAATTCCTTGATTTCCGGCTCTGCATTTCCCATCGCAATAGGAAATCCTGCCACGCGAAACATCGATTCATCGTTCGGGCTGTCACCGAAGACTGCAACTTGAGAGAGCGGTATGCCAAGCTTTTCCGCAAGAAACGATACACCCTCGCCCTTGCTGGTGTGCCCGGGCATAATGTCAATCAAATTTTCGCCGGACATTACCGCAGTAAAGCGTCCGTCGCCGTTGAAACGTGCGTCAATTACATCCTTTAACTCAGGATTACCTATTACCAGGAGCTTGAGCGTGTTGTGGTAAATATATTCCATGTCCGCATCCTTGATGCAACATAGCGGAACACGGTGCTCGGGCTTTGAGGTTTCGTTGTACCTTTTGAATTTTAAAACACGTCGGCTACCGTCTGCGTAATATACCCGGTCCTTTAAATACACCATGTGGTCCAAGTGGTTTTCATTGCAGCAGTCAATCAGCTCGCGTATATGCTCGGGTCGGAATGTGCGCGCGCGGAGTGCCTCGCCGGTCTTTATATCCTTTATATATCCGCCGTTGCATGCAATTATCGGACCGTTTATTTTAAGTTCGTCAATGTATTCAAGAATTTGAAGGTCGCATCTTCCGGTCGCGATTACTATATAGCACCCTTGCGCCTGCAGTTTTATAAGTGTATCGCGTGTATTCGGTGTTATTTTATCATTTGAATTTAAAAGCGTTCCATCTAAGTCAAAAACGCAACATCTAATGGAAGACATACTCATCAAACCACTTTCTATCAAAACTTTTGTACATGTTTTAATATTATATATCAGTCGGATAATAAAATCAATTATATATGAAAAAATGGATATTCACAATTTGATTATCAAAAAATATATTCAAAAATTTAGATTTCCACTTCCTTTTTTATAAATAATGGTGTATAATACCCGATAGTGAGTATTTTTGTGCATTAAAAAATGATTATTTTGAAGATGTTTTCAAACCGAATTCTTAAGCTTTTTGCAAAATTTAGATATGCATATTTTTAAATGAAAAATAATGTGGAGGTCAACGTGAGAGGGGTAAAAGGATTAGCCGGTAAAGGAAAGGGAAAAAGCGAGCTTTTTTCCCAGCTTGCTAAATCCGGCATTTTGATAGGCATGGTCGCGGTGTTTTGCGTGGCGATGCTGTTTGTGTATTGGAAAAGCGAGTGCACCCAAGCGATTGAAAATGCAAATGAAGAATACATAGCTTCGACCACAACTGTGGACAGATACCTCGAGCAAATGAAATACACGCTTGCCGAAGTGTCTATGGACAGTAATTTGTACGCGGTGGCAGACGGTAAGCTCGACGATGCGGACGCAGACTATTCCAAGGTGACCGAAACATTGCGTTCGAGTGTGTTTTTGCGCAAGCAAAATGAGTTTGCCCAACATTTGGAGACGGTGTTTATCGTACCGCTCCCTGAGTGTGACAGTATTTTGGATTCAAGCGGAACCTTCCGCCGCGATATGTTTTTTGATTTGCAGTATAAAAACTTAGAATATACAGACGAGTTCTGGACCCGCGAGCTTTCGCGCTCTTTTTCATTTGAACTCTATCCGTCATCGCACTTTGAAAGCGCAAGGGATTCATCGGTGTCCGGTAAACTTTTGACCCCCATAGCCTATAAAATGTCCGGAAACAACAATTTCTTATTTGTAGGACTTTTCGATTTATTCGGAATCCCGGGCATGGGCGATAATGCCGCGATATTTGATAAAAACGGTAAAAAAATTGCTATCTCATCCGATCGCTACGACCTGAGTAATGCATTTATTGAAAATGTGGCCGCGGTTGAGCGCGTTAAAAACGGATATGTATTCCGCCGAAATTCTCAGCTTGACGGTCTGGTGTATTACAGATGGATTTCCAATGGCGAGCTGTTTGGTAAAATCAATTTGACGGTTCTTATACTGTTCTTGATTCTTCTTCTGGTGTGCGCGGTGGCATTTGCGCTTGCGTGGATTTTTGCCCGCAGGTACAGCGTGCTTATTGAAGATATAAGCCGTGCGGTTTCTGAGCGTTGCGGCTTTGAAAATGGAGAGCAGTCGGGCGCAAGCCTTGAAGCGTTGCGGCTTGGTGTGGATGCGCTTGTCAAAAAAAACGACGAATGTATACGCGAGATTACTCAAAAAGATGATTTGCTTAAAACTGTTTTCTTGCAGTCGCGCATGAGGGATATATACGTAAGTATAGACGATATGGAAAACCAGATAAGCGTTGACCGCAAATTTGTCTTGATCTATTTCCGCGTTAATTTCCGCGAGCAGTATAAGCAAAATATAGATGAAGAGCAGGGGAAGATTGCTTTTTACTTAAAACAGCTTATAGAATTGTATATGACAAACGCAAAGCTTGATGCAACTACTTTCCAGGTTGAAAGTGACCAGATAGTTTCGGTTGTAAATGCCGAGGTGGGTCACGCGCGTATAAACGAAGCTATGGCCGCGATTGTATCAAAGCTTGATAATGAGAGCGAATATGTGTTTTTTACAATAGTTATAAGCGAGCCGTATGACGATATAAGAGCGCTCAAGCGTATATATGACCATGTGTACGCAATATCAAAATATGCCCGTCCGATAGTAACCGAAACGCAGGTGCTGCGAGAGAGTGAGATAAAACCCGGCGCGGGAAGGTTCTACTTCAGTGTTGAGCAAATGGAGAAACTCACCGCAATGCTTCAGAATGAAAACCCTGAGGACAGCATACGTCTGCTCGATGAAATCTTGGAGTATAACATCAAAAAGGATGTCAACGGCTTTGACTTGTATCTGTTGTGTACGGAGATTGTAAACTGCGCGGTCAAGCTCATTAACCGCTTGTTCCATACCACGCCTGCCTCGTTGCGAGTTGCTGAGACATACAGCCGCTTGGACAAAGCCATAGCCTTTGACCAGTACCGCGCAATATGCAAAACTCTTATTGAGCAGGCAGTTGAATACATCCGCATCAATAAACGTGAAGAGGATTATATCATAAGCTATATTCTCGATTATGTCGAAAAACATTATACGGAGGATATTTATCTTAATCTGTTTGCTGAAAAACTAAAACTCACTGCTGCGTATATTTCCTCATATTTTAAGAGCAAGATGAATGTCAACCTGAGCGATTATATTAACAGCTTCCGCATAAAAAAAGCGGTTGCATTGGTCGAGGATGCGCAAAACCCCATGCTTAAAAACAAAGAAATCGCCGAAAGGGTGGGTATTGCCAATATAAATACGTTTATCCGACTCTTTAAAAAATATACCGGATACACACCCGGCGATTACAGAAAAAAGAATGTAAGCGAATAAGATTTCATGTAAAAATGAAGTCTGCAACCGGATATTTATATATAAATATTGAGGGAAATGAAAATATTACGTAAATATTAAATGTGTTTGCGGCGAATAAAGTTTTAAAAAAACGGAAAAAGTCGAAAAAACAACGCGTATATTGTCGAAAAGTGAAATATCGGTTTTTTCAATCTCTAAAACTTATAATGTTATCTACTTTTACGCAAATCGTAAAATTTGGTGATGAGTTAAACAAATGGCAATTCATATTTTGCGGATTTCTTATTATAATTTACAGTAGAAAAGATTTACATTATTTTTAATTTGCCTGCGCGATGCAAAAGGCAAATTGAAGACAAGCAGTTTCAAACCATATGCAGAAGATGCATTTAATCCAATGCATGAAAAAAATTTAAGGATGTTAACTTTTGGATCTGAAGGAAGGGTGAACCTTCGGAAATAAAAGTTGATATACAAAGTAAAATTTATTCCAGAGGAGTGAATGTTTTTGAGTAGAGCGAAAAAAGCACAGGCACCGGCTGATGCTCTGCCGGTTGTCAACTCAAAGGGACAGTTCATGAAGAAGTTCAATGACGGCAAATATCTGTTCTTGTTGACTATCCCGACAATCATTTGTCTTGCGCTGTTCTACTACTTGCCGATGTACGGCGTTGTAATTGCATTTATGGATTACAAACCGTTCCTTGGCTTCGGTGGCAGTGATTGGGTAGGTTTTGCAAACTTCGAGCGTTTCTTCAGCTACAAGTTCTTCTTCCGTACATTGAAGAATACTCTGTTGCTGAGCTTGACCTCTTTGATTTGCGGCTTCCCGGCACCGATTATTTTTGCACTTATGTTAAACGAGGTTACCAATGCCAAGTTTAAGAAGTTCGTGCAGACTATCAGCTACATGCCTCACTTCTATTCAACAGTTGTTGTTGTCGGTCTGTTTACCATGTTCTTGGCACCGACCGGCGGTCTTATCACCAGATTCCTCCAGAGCCTGGGCGTTGAGAACGTAAACATCCTTGTTGATGCTAAGTGGTTCAGACCTCTATATGTTATGTCAGAAATCTGGCAGAGCATGGGTTGGGGCGCAATTATTTACCTTGCGGCACTTACAAATGTTGACCCGCAGCTTTACGAAGCTGCAACGGTTGACGGAGCAGGTCGCCTCCGCTGCTTGTGGAGCATTACGCTTCCGTCTATCGCACCGACTGTTATCACCATGCTTCTTCTGAACATGGGCAGCCTCTTGCGTGTAGGCTTTGAGCGTGCATATCTGTTCCAGAAACCCTCCACATACGAGACCTCTGAAATTATTTCTACATATGTTTATAAAGCAGGTCTTGAGCAGAACAACTTCAGCTACGGTGCATCCGTCGACCTGTTTAACTCGGTTATCAGCGTTATCCTTCTTATCTCGGCTAACGCCGTTGCAAAGAAGGTCAGTGAGACCAGCTTGTGGTAATAGGGAGGTAGTTAATTATGGTAGGAAAGAAATATACAATCGGATGGGCTCTCCGTACTTTGGTATTGTGGCTCGTCGTATTCATTATGATATTCCCGTTGTTCCACATGTTGGCTGTTACTTTCTCCGACAAGCTCTCAGTTATGCA
>JAZTXE010000103.1:0-3843 GCA_045636205.1 Eubacteriales bacterium | reverse complement strand
ATGCTGTTCTTGGACCTTATTCAGGAGGGTAATCTCGGTCTTACCAAAGCGGTTGAGAAGTTTGACCATACAAAGGGTTATAAATTCTCAACATATGCAACGTGGTGGATTCGTCAGGCGATAACGCGTGCGATTGCTGACCAAGCAAGAACCATACGTATACCGGTGCATATGGTGGAGACTATAAACAAGGTTATCCGTGTATCACGCCAGCTTCTGCAGGAGCTTGGGCATGACCCGTCACCTGAAGAGGTTGCAGCAGAGATGAATATGCCGGTCGGACGTGTGCGTGAGATTTTGAAGATTGCGCAGGAGCCGGTCAGCCTGGAGACACCGATAGGCGAGGAAGAGGATTCACATCTAGGTGACTTTATCCCGGACGAGGATGCACTTGAGCCGGCAGAGGCGGCATCGTTTACCCTGCTTCGTGAGCAGTTGGTGGACGTGCTCGGAACGCTCACTCCGAGAGAGGAGAAGGTTCTCAAACTGAGATTCGGTATTGAGGACGGACGCACCCGCACCCTTGAAGAGGTTGGACGCGAGTTTAAGGTTACTCGTGAAAGAATTCGCCAGATTGAGGCAAAGGCACTGCGTAAGCTGCGCCACCCCAGCCGTTCCAAAAAACTCAAGGATTTCTTAAATTAAATAACAACATCCCGATGAGGAATTTCCTCATCGGGATGTTTGCATATATTGAATTTATTAGAGTACGGTCATGTGGCCTGCGGTTACCTGGGTGGGGTAGGAGAGATTTCGCGCAGGACCTTCTTTGCCGGTGAAGCTAAGACGCTCGGCGGCAAGCTCGGGCAGCTCATCAATATCACCGTTTAAATAATCGGTAATGCGCACAGCCGCGCGCTCAAGCATCTTAATAAGACCGCCGTAGCGTATGTCACTGACTTCCCAACCAAAGGGCTTGTTGATTTCAAACCATAGCTTGCGGTTTAACTCATAGAGCGCTTCAACTCGTACCGCGGTTTCCTTAAGCTCGTTTGCGCAGACGGCAAGCGCTGCTTTGTCACCACTGTCATATGCGCCTTTAAGGCGAATGCCAAGCTCGGCTTTCAGTCGCAGAACATCCGCAACTTTTGCGAGGAACTCAAATACAAAGGCGTATTCGCCGTTGCGCTTTGTTGCCGCGCACATTTTTTCGTATACCTCATTATACTGCTTTGTCATGTTATAGCCTTCAATGTGCTTGTCATAAAGACCGAGCATTACATCCTGCCACATTAGCCAGCTTGAGGAGTTGGTATAGTCATATCCGTCAAAAAGCTCAGTGCCGTAAGCATTGTCAAGGTACGTCATTGCGCGGAAGTCATCGTAATTACAGCCGGTGCATGCAAGAAATCTTGAGGCAAGCTTTTTGACGCATACATCATCGGAGTATCCGTGCTCTGCATAAAGCTGCATACCCAGCAGGATTTCGTAAATATTGCGCTCAGCGCCACCGTCGCCCCACGTGGTTGCGAATACATTTCTAAGCCCCGCCTTCTTGCATGCGGTGAGTGCTGCGGTTGTGGTAGTAAAGGTGCGGTCATAGTCAACCGCGAAGCTTGTCCAGTTCCATATAGCACCTGCAAAGACCAAGCGGTCGGTGAATTTGTAATGACGGTCTATGTGCGCCGAGTATGTGGACTCTGTAGTGTTGCCGTAATTCCAGTATACGAAATCCACGTTTTTCGGAACCGTGTCAATCATCTGCTGGGGAACTTCGCCCTCAATCTTATAATAATCGCTGAGCGGATCTTCGTTCTGGTTTGCTGCTTTCATGAACATGTCCGACCAAATCATAGCCTCAATGCCGAGGTCGTCGCATATTCCCAATACGCGGGTGAGGTGCTCGAGCATAATGTCATACTTCTTGCGATAACCGTTTTTGAGCAGATAATTTCCCTGGCCAAGTCGCCACGCCTCGTCCATGCCGACGTGGATTTTCTTTGAGCGGAACGAATTTCTTATAACGGTGAGCAAGTTCTTAATAAATGCATACGTGCGCTCGTCACCGACCATGAGAGTGTCATGGTCATCGCGGAAGTCGTAATACGGATACCACTTGAGAACGTCTGCCAGATGAGCCAAGGTCTGAACACATGGAATGACGGTTATGCCGAGGGAGTGTGCAAAATCGTCTATCTCGCGAAGCTCGGCTTCCGAGTATCTGCCGCGCATGTATCCAAAATACGGCTCATCTTTTACCTCGTAAGTATCTTCCATGTACGCATAAAACGTGTTAAGCCCCATTATCGCCATGCGGGAGAGTATGTTCTTGACGTGGGAGACCTTCATTGTGTCATTTCCCTGGCAAAGGTCAATCATCAGACCGTTTGTATCAAACTTAGGCTCTTCGCATATTTCAAAGCTTTTGCCCTCATTCTCGTGCAGAATACCCAGTGCGCGGAAAAAGTGAACCGGCTCGGAGTAGGAAATTTCGGTGTTTGACACACGGAGCTTTCCATCCACCGATTTAGATACCTTTATTTCCTCGCCGCTTTCGCAGAGCTCAAAGCCGAGCATCGGCGCTATGCTTGAGATACCTGCGGAAAGGGAAGAGACATCACCGGTAAATCTTATTTTTTTCATATATTATACCTCTCTTTTATTAAAGTAAATCTGACTACATAAACATCTGCCACTATGGGTTAGCATGGAAGCCCCGAAGCCTTCCTCTTGAGGGGAAGGTGGCAAAAACGCAGTTTTTGACGGATGAGGTGGAAGAAATAACGGATGCTGTGCATCCTACACCTCATCAGTCTCGCCTTGCTCGACAGCTTCCCCTCAAGGGGAAGCCTACGATATACATATCATCCAATGCGTTTTTTATATTTTATAACATCAAATACGGTTTTGCAATGTAAAATGGTGCAAAATAACTGCAAAATGTGACATTGGGATGAATTGAGCGCGCGAATGTGCATACAATATGTGAAGAAAGTCACATTTTGAAATGCATTGGAAAATGGCACTATGTACCGAAAAAAATAAAAGTGCTAACATGAATTTGAATAAGTGTGGGTTTTTATTGTATCATCCGGCACGCACATATAAAAATTTTAAGGAGGTTATATAAAGGATGAAAAAGATTAAAAGAATTTTGGCGGTTATGCTCTGCCTGTGCATGGCGATGAGTATTCTGCCGGTCGGCGCATCTGCAGCAGACGCGAAAACGGAAGTGAGTGTTGATTTTAGCAGAATAGCAGGTGGAGGATTTGCAGATAATGATTATTACACCTTATCTGTTAATCAATCTGGTGCAATCAGTTTAGATACCAGTACCACGAGTGGTTACCGTACAATAACTGCTCTTGCCGGAGATTGGTTTGCATACAACCTTGGCACACTCAAAGAAGGTTATTGGGAAGGAACTATTACGAGTCTGCCTTACAAAAGCGGATGTTCATTTGAGTTTTTTGTTGTTCCTAAAGGAAGCAAAGAACAGATTGCAAGTTCGCTTTTAACATCGAAACCTGTTGCAACTGTGAATGGGTTTAAGAATGGGGTATATGTACAGAAAGCTGTAGCGTTTGATGGATTGGTTAATGCATATATTCAAAAAGATGGTGAATATATGCTTGTCGGCAGATATGCAACTGGAGCGCCTTTTAGCGGTAGTACATATGCGTTTTTGCTTAAAAATTTAAACATGAAGAGAATTGGTGGCGCAGCCGATTTTTCAAATAAGGCAAGCATTGATTTTACGGATTCAACTTTAGTTAGTGGAAATAACTATCTTTTATTCGGCAAAAAGGAAAATAGTGCCATAGTTAGCAACAAAGATAGTAACGTTAATGACGGTGTTGATATGCGCCATGTGAATCTTCAGCTTAAGCAAGGACGAGGATA
>JAZTXE010000102.1:0-23612 GCA_045636205.1 Eubacteriales bacterium | reverse complement strand
GCATACTGGCTCAACTATTTCCTCACCGCAGCAGGAAAGAAAGTTTGCTTGAAAGACATTTTGCCTAAGAAGAAAGCAACTGAAGAAACGGAAACTCCGATTACCACCGCGTGGAGCTGCAACGACGCGGTTTGCGCAGTTGATATGTGCATGCCGTATTAAATCTCTATATTTATTTATGTTTATAAAAATGCAGATGCAATGTGGTTTCCACTGCATCTGCATTTTTATAAACACTACATATAACAACAAACCCTGTAACCATTACGGTTACAGGGTTTTCGTTGGGGCTGTTACCCGGATTTGAACCGGGGACCTCATCCTTACCAAGGATGCGCTCTACCGACTGAGCTATAACAGCATATCCATTTGTTAATCAACGTGCCATATAAGTATACGACAAAAACTCAAAAAAGTCAATTCTTTTTTGGAAATTTTTCAGTTGTTTTATATATTTTGTTTGGCGACCCGGATGGGGCTCGAACCCACGACCTCTAGCGTGACAGGCTAGCGTTCTAACCAACTGAACTACCGGGCCATTTAGCAAACAACGCTCGATTAGTATATCAGTTAATGAGCCGTTTGTCAACATCTTTTTTAGATTATGCATAATATATTATGTAAGTCTGTATCACAAAATAAAATTTCAAGGAGATCGCCCCTATGCCTATTATATATTTAAGCCCTTCCACTCAAGAATTCAATCCATATATCACAGGCGGGAACGAGGAGCAATATATGAATCTTATTGCAGATGCAATGATACCGTATCTGCGCTCATCGGGTATACGATACCGGCGCAATAATCCGGATATGACAACCTCGGAAGTAATAGACGACTCAAATTCTGGAAACTATGATTTGCATCTTGCCCTACATTCCAACGCTTCGCCGGACTCTGTATCCGGAAGGCTACGAGGCACAGATGTTTACTACTACGCTCGAAGCCGAAACGGAAGGCGTGCGGCAGATATAATAGCACGCAATTTCAAGGCAATTTCCCCTACACCGTCACGCGTTCGCACTGTCGCAACCACGACATTGGGAGAGGTGACAAAAACACGTGCTCCGGCAGTTCTGATTGAAATAGCATATCACGACAACACAGAGGATGCAAATTGGATAAAAAACAACGTAACCTCCATAGCACGCAATTTAGTTTTGTCCCTGACTGAATACTTTGATATCCCATTTGTCCAGCCACAACCGCAACAGACCGGAACCGTGACTGCGCAAATCCTAAATATCCATGAAAAGCCTGACACTTCGTCGCGCGTATTGACAAGCGCGCCTCGGGGTGCAGAGCTCACGGTAAACGGTACATGGAACAACTGGTACGTAGTGCGCTACAACAATACGGTCGGATATGCAGATGCCTCTTCCGTTAACATTCAGTCATGACCACCCCCAAGAGGGGTGGCATGAAAAGCGGCCTATAAGGCCTTAACAAAAGCCAGCGCCTAAAAGACGCTGGCTTTCACTTCGTTCAAGCCAAGATGGAATGATTACTTGCCACCCTTAAAAGGGTCTTCGTACTCTTTCTTGCTTAAACTATCCTCTATTTGATCTTGTTTATCTTGTTCTCGTATGTATTTCTGTACAGTCGATGTATTAATACCTACCGTACTTACATAATACCCTGTTGCCCAGAAATTTCGATTGCCAAATTTATACTTTAAATTTGCATGTCGTTCAAATATCATCATTGCACTCTTTCCTTTTAGATATCCCATAAACGAAGATACGCTGTACTTTGGCGGTATACTCACCAATATGTGTACATGATCCGGCATCATATTTCCTTCTATTATTTCTACTCCCTTCCATTTGCACAAGTCTCGTATTATTTGTTGTATATCTCTTTTCTCAACTGATTGTATACGATTTTTCTCCTGTACTTCGGTGTGAATACTATGTGGTACTTGCATACCCACTTCGTGTGTGCTAAACTATTTGCCATGAGAAACATCCTTTCTTTTTCTTGGTGGCTTGAACACTCACCAGTATATCAGATCGGATGTTTCTTTGCTTAAGCTTTAATCTCACCCGCATTGCGGGCGGTTCTTGAGTTGACCTCCGGTCACCTCATCCGCTAAAGCACTAAAAAACCTGGCGTTGATTAACGCCAGGCCCAAGAAAGTTTTTCATTATCAAAATCCTGTGGATTTATTTGATGCTTGCCTTAAAAAGTGTTGCACTTAGTTTGACAATTCATCAAAAAAAAACGCCCGCATTTTGCGGGCGTTTCCTTGTAATATTATCTTAGAGAGTATTGATGTCTATAAATTCGCAGTTATCAAGCGTAATTCCGCTTGAGAGCGCATCTGCAAGCGCAGTCGCCGTGTCAAGCGATGTAAGGCACGGAATTGCGCGTTCAACCGCCTTACGTCTTATCTGCATACCGTCTGCCTGCGGCTTGCGTCCCGGAGTACAGGTGCTTACGACATAATCAATCTTTCCGCTCTCAAGAAGGGTAATTATATTAGGCTCCGCCTCTTCAAGCTTGCGAACCGAATTTGCGGCAATCATGTTTTTGTTGAGCAGGTTTGCGGTTCCCGCAGTTGCATAGATTTCAAAACCCATCGCAGCAAATCTGTCAGCAAGCGGAACAAGTTCCTGCTTATCCGCATCACGGACACTGAAGAGAACTGCGCCGTCACGCTTTAAGTTAAAGCCTGCCGCCAAAAGGCCTTTGTACAAAGCTTCCTTGTAGTTCTTTGCAAGACCTAAAACCTCACCGGTGGATTTCATTTCCGGACCGAGCTGTGTATCAACATTGGTAAGCTTCTGGAATGAGAATACCGGAACCTTTACCGCAACATGGTCACTTGCCGGATACAATCCGGTTCCAAATCCCATATCACGCAGTTTCTCTCCAAGCATGCAACGTGTAGCCAGGTCTACCATTGTAATACCGGTTACCTTTGAGATGTACGGAACCGTACGTGATGAACGCGGATTTACCTCAATTACGTAAATCTGGTCATTGAAGAGAACGAACTGAATATTTACCATGCCCAAAACGTTGAGGGATTTGCTGAGTCTCTTCGTGTATTCAACGATTGTGTCAATATGCTTCTGCTCAATGCTCATAGACGGATAGATGGAAATACTGTCGCCCGAGTGAACACCCGCACGTTCCAGATGCTCCATGATACCCGGGATGAGGATGTCCTCACCGTCGCATATTGCATCAACCTCAATCTCGCGTCCCATCAGATATTTATCTACCAGAATCGGATTTTCCTGCTTACTGCGGTTTATTATCGCCATGTACTCGACAATGTCCTTGTCGTCATATGCAATCTGCATGCCCTGACCGCCAAGAACATATGACGGACGCACCAGAACCGGATAACCCAGTTTATTTGCAACCTCTACAGCTTCTTCTGCGGTAAATACCGTGTCACCTGCCGGGCGCGGAATTCCGCATTCTTCAAGTATTGCGTCGAATTTCTCGCGGTCCTCCGCCGCGTCAATGCTTTCAATCGGAGTTCCGAGGACTTCTACATTTGCGTCCTTTAAATACTTGGTAAGCTTGATTGCCGTCTGTCCGCCAAACTGGACTATAACGCCATCAGGCTTCTCAACGTCCAGAACACCCTGAACATCTTCAGGAGTAAGCGGTTCAAAGTAAAGGCGGTCGGATGTATCAAAGTCTGTAGAAACCGTTTCCGGGTTATTGTTTACGATAATAGCCTCGTATCCGAGCTCGCGCAGTGCCCATACCGCGTGTACCGAGCAGTAGTCAAACTCAATGCCCTGACCTATACGTATCGGACCTGAACCGAATACTATGATTTTTTTCTTACCCTCGGTTGTGCGCGCTTCACTCTCCTCGTCAAATGTGGAATAGTAGTACGGTGTCTCCGCTTCAAACTCTGCTGCGCATGTGTCAACGGTTTTGTAAGCCGGACCGATGTGCAAATCACCAACCTTCTTGCCGCTCAAACGCTCGATTACAGCATCCGGGAAGCTCATGTCCTTTGCATCCTTATAAAGCTCAGGCGTGAGTTTCTTGCAAGAGGCAAGGCTCTTTTCCATATTAACAATATTGAGGAATCCGTTTAAAAACCAACGGTCAATCTTTGTAATATCATGCAGCTCATCCACGCTTACACCGCGGCGCAGCGATTCCATAACCGCAAAAATACGCTCATCATTGCGCTTTTCCAAAAGCTCGCGCAGTTCTTTATCACTGAATTTTCCGATACGCGGATGAATAAGAGAGTCAACACCGAGCTCTGCTGAGCGTGCCGCCTTCATCATAGCAGCCTCAAATGTCGTACTCAGTGACATAATCTCTCCCGTAGCCTTCATCTGAGTGCCCAGTGTACGGTCACCGAATACAAACTTATCAAATGGGAAGCGCGGGAACTTTACTACGATGTAGTCAATAGCCGGCTCAAAGCAGGCATACGTCTTTCCGGTTACCGCGTTGGGGATTTCATCAAGTCCGTAGCCGATTGCAATTTTACTTGCAACCTTTGCAATCGGGTAACCTGTAGCCTTACTTGCAAGTGCAGAAGAACGTGACAGACGCGGATTAACCTCAATAACCGCGTACTCAAATGAATGAGGATTGAGTGCAAACTGAACGTTACATCCGCCCTCAATTCCAAGTTCGCTTATTATGTTAAGCGCTGCTGTGCGCATCATCTGGCTTTCATACTCGTTCATAGTAAGTGCCGGAGCTACAACTATACTGTCACCCGTGTGAATACCTACCGGGTCTACGTTTTCCATAGAGCAGATAGTTATAACATTGCCCTTTGCATCGCGCATTACCTCAAATTCAATTTCCTTCCAACCGGAAATGTTTTTCTCAATAAGAACCTGATTTACACGTGATGCTGCTATACCACCGGTTGCAACCTCGATAAGCTCCTCTTTATTTGCAGCAAAACCGCCTCCGGTGCCACCGAGTGTATATGCCGGACGTACAATTACCGGATAACCAATGCGCTCAGCGATTTCTACCGCCTGCTCAATGCTTGATGCAATATCGGATGCAATAAGCGGCTCGCCGATGCGGTCCATAGTGTCCTTAAATGCCTGGCGGTCTTCGGCGTTGCGGATAGTTTCCGGATGGGTTCCCAGGAGTTTAACTCCCTGCTCCGCCAAAAAGCCCTCCTCTGCAAGCTCCATTGCCAGGTTAAGTCCGGTCTGACCGCCCAAGGTGGGCAAAATACTGTCCGGTTTTTCTTTAATTATAACTTTTTTCACCGCGTCAACCGTAAGTGGCTCAATATAAATCTTGTCTGCCATAAGCTTGTCCGTCATAATCGTTGCGGGGTTTGAATTTATGAGAACAACCTCAAGACCTTCTTCCTTAAGCGCGCGGCATGCCTGAGTGCCCGCATAGTCGAATTCAGCCGCCTGACCGATAACAATCGGACCGGAACCGATTACAAGTACTTTCTTTATATCCTGTCTTAAAGGCATTATTTACCCTCCTTAGCGACTTTCATAGCGTCCACGAATTTATCAAACAAATACTTGGTATCCTTGGGACCCGGATCGCCTTCAGCGGTAAATTGAACGCTGAACGCGGGAGCGTTTACAAGCTCTATTCCCTCTACCGTACCGTCATTTATGTTCACATGGCTTATGCGCGCTTTCGTTGTATCAATTGATGCGGAGTCAACTGCATATCCGTGGTTCTGACATGTGATATAAGTGCGGCCACTCTTTTCGTCGCGCACCGGATAGTTCGCACCGTGATGACCGAATTTCATTCTCACGGTTTTTGCGCCAACTGCAAGTGCAAGCATCTGATGACCCAAGCCGTAGCCAAACATCGGAATTTTTGCATCAATAAATTTCTTGATATTTTCTATAATTTCTTCATTCTCAGCCGGGTCTCCCGGACCGTCTGCCAGCATAATGCCGTCAAATCCACCGTTTAAAATCTCATCAGCAGACGCAAATGCTGAGAATACTTTAACCGCGCAACCACGGCTTTTCAAGCTGTTTATAGCGCCGCGCTTTACGCCAAAGTCTAAAAGCGCTACGGAAACATCGCCTTCTTTAACGTCGTACTCTTCACCCGCATCGCTTGTAACCGTCTTAATAGCATCCACGACAGAGAAACTCTTTATCTTCTCCATAATTTCATCACGGTCCACCTTTTGGTCATCTGACCAAATAGCGCAATTCATCGTGCCATGGTCGCGAATAACGCGTGCAAGCTGTCTGGTGTCTATCCCTTCAAGTGCAACCACGCCGTTTTTCTTTAAGTACTCATCAACCGTTTCAAATGATTTCCAGTTAGACGGGGTATCGCAGAGCTTACGAACCACAAATCCGTTTATCCATGATTTCTGAGTTTCGCAGTTGCGGTCATTGATCCCGTAATTTCCTATAAGCGGATATGTCATGCAAATAACCTGACCATAGTAAGACGGATCGGTCAGTGCCTCCTGATAACCTGCTGCGCTGGTATTAAACACAGCTTCGCCCACCGAACATCCGCTGGCGCCGCGGTGCTTACCTTCAAACAGCATGCCGTTTTCCAGCAATAAATAAGCCTTGTTCATACACAATTCCTCGCTCTTCTGTATTTCAAGCCGCGATTAAACGACGTTGATTTATAATTTAATTTAGCAGTAAACCTGCAAATCCTTGCGCATAGCCTCAGCCGCCTCATATGCAGCCTCTTTGTAATTTTCGCCGGACTCGTTTCCGGTCTTTTTCCACGCATAAATTATGCCGCGTGAAGAGTTTACAATCGCACCAAGTCCCCGTCGGTCAAACGCACCTGCCAAGTCCTTGCCGCTTCCACCCTGTGCACCGTAGCCCGGTACCAGGAAAAAGCTCTGAGGATATGCGCGGCGAAGCTCCATAAGCTGAGCCGGATATGTAGCACCGACTACAAAACCTACATTTGAATATCCGTGCTGACCTATCATATCCTGACCCCATGCGCATGCATGGTCTGCCATTGCGCGGTAAACCGTACGCGTACCCGCAACCAAATCCTGCAAGTCGCTTGAAGACGGGTTAGAAGTCTTTACAAGAACGAATATGCTCTTATCCCGCTCACGGCACTCCTTGAGAAACGGCTCTGCACCGTCTATACCCAAATAACCGTTTACGGTAAGACTGTCTGCACCAAACGGCTCAATCTCCTCGCCGCCGACGTTTACACTGCCCAGATATGCCGCCGCATACGCTGAGGCTGTTGAACCAATGTCATTTCTCTTGCAGTCTGCAATTACATATATCCCTTTGTCACGCGCATATGCCATCGTACGTTTGAGAACTTCCACGCCCTCATAGCCGTACATTTCATAATATGCCGACTGTGGCTTTACTGCTGGAACAATGCCGCACAGCGTATCAATAAGCCCGCAGTTGAATTCATAAATAGCTTCAGCCGCTGCACGCAATGTATTTCCGTACTCCGCGGTGTGCTTCTCCACCAAATACGGCGGTAAGCTCTCAAGCTTCGGGTCTAATCCCACAACTGTCGGGTTGGATTTTTTAATTATCTTCTCTATAAGACGATCCATTGACATTTCTTTTTCTCTCCTATTGCTTATTTTTATACTATAAGTTTCCCTTCAGAAACCTTGAGTTCTCCTGCAACTATTGTTTCAGTAACCATGCCCTTAAGCGTCTTTCCAAGGTAAGGCGTATTCTTGCTTTTTGATACTATCTCTTCCTCATAGACTGTCCATTCCATATCCGGGTCAAATATGGTTATATCCGCCATTGCCCCGATTTTTAGCTCGCCTTTATTGAGCTTAAGTATCTTGGCAGGCTTTACCGTCATGCACTCTATAAGCTTCATCATATCAAGCTTCTTTTCGTGATATAAATAACTCAGTGACAGCGCAAGTGCGGTTTCAAAGCCTATAATACCGTTTGGTGCTAAATCGAACTCAACGTCCTTTTCATCCTTATAATGCGGCGCATGGTCGGTAGCAATTGCATCTATCGTGCCGTCTGCCAATCCCTCAATTATAGCCAGCCTATCCTTCTCGGTTCTCAGTGGCGGGTTCATCTTGGCAAGCGTGTTAAATCCGTCGCATGCCTGCTCGGTAAGCGAAAAATAATGCGGGCAAGTTTCGCATGTTACCTTAACCCCACGCGCTTTAGCGTCGCGTATAAGCTCTACCGATCCCTTGGTGCTGACATGCGCGATATGCACCGGCGTGTCTGTCGCCGCGGAAAGCACAATCTCACGCGCAACCATAGCATCTTCAGATGCCGAGCTTATTCCCTTAAGCCCAAGCTTAGTCGCCATAACACCTTCGTTCATAACACCACCGTCAACAAGCGGTATATCCTCGCAGTGGGAAATAACCGGCATGTCAAACGTATTCGCGTAAAGCATGGCATTTTTCATCATATTCCCATTTTCTACCGGCCGTCCGTCATCGCTGACTGCAATCGCGCCGGCAAATTTAAGCTCACCAATCGGTGCCATCTCTTCGCCCTTGAGGCCTTTAGTTATTGCACCTATCGGAAACACATGCACTGCCCCTATCTCTTTAGCGCGGTTTTGAATATAACTCATAACCGTTACATTATCGGTTACCGGATTAGTATTTGGCATACATGCAACAGAAGTAAATCCGCCTTTTGCCGCAGACCGTGTTCCGGTTTCTATATCCTCTTTATATTCATATCCCGGGTCACGCAGATGGCAGTGAATATCTATAAGCCCGGGCACAACAATCCGCCCTTTAGCATCTATAACCTTAACTCCATCACCACTCTCCATATCAGAAAGGTCAGGAGCCATGTTTTTTATAATTCCGTCTTCAATATATAAATCTGCCTGAGCATCCATTCCGTCTGCCGGATTTATAACCCTGCCTTTGCGTATGAGAATTTTACTCATTTTAAAATCCCACCCTTTTCATTATCTGAAATGTCTTTTATTTCATTTCCCTGCAGTCCCTTTTTTCTTCCATACAAATAAAGAACCGCCATTTTAACCGCTACTCCGTTTGTCACCTGCTCATCAAGAACCGAATTTTTAAGAGACATAACCCGGCTCATAAGCTCTACACCGCGGCGTACCGGAAGTGCGTGCATGACAATCGCATCAGGTTTTGCGTACTGCATCCTGCGCTCATCTATTGCAAAAAACCTTGCATACTCACGTGAGTCCGGGTACATAATCCCCGCATACTCCTTGCCCAAGCTTACGGACATGACTACATCTGCATCCAGCATAGCCTCCTGAGGGGTGTTAAACACAGAAACCCCGAGTTCATCAAGCCCAGGTGGAATAAGCGTCGCAGGTCCTCCTACACACACCTCTGCCCCCAGAAGCTTAAGTCCCCAGATATTGCTTCTTGCAACACCGCTGTGGCGCACATCTCCAACTATAGCGACCTTAAGACCGCTTATTTTTCCGCATTTCTGATAAATGGTAAACAGATCAACAAGCGCCTGCATCGGCTGTTCATTTGCACCGTCACCGCCGTTTATTACGTTTGCTTTAACATGTCGTGCTATCAGATCAGCAACGCCCGAACGGTTTGCGCGCACTATAATAACATCAGTTCCCATGCAGTCTATCGCAGCAGCAATGTCAACTATTCTCTCGCGCATCGACTGCGTAGGCACCGTAACGGTTGATATTGTTCCGCTCATGTACTTTGCCGCAAGTTCAAACGAGAGCTTAGTACGTATACTCTCAGAGAAAAACAGCTCTACAATGCTTTTGCCTAAAAGATGCGGCGCCTTTTTCACAGGCTGGCTGAGCACGTATTTCATTGTCTCTGCACTGTGCAGTATTTCACGGATTTCTTCTGCCGATAAATTCTTAAGCCCTAACAAATCGCGCTTTGGCTTTATAATCATTCGGTCTTCCCCCACTTCTCTAAAAGAGCCAAATATTATTCGTCTATGAGAACCGCCTCTGCCCCATCAATTTCATTGACCAGAACATGTACTATCTCATTTTTGGAAGTAGGCAGATTTTTGCCTATATAATCGGGGCGTATAGGCAGTTCACGGTGGCCGCGGTCAACCATAACCGCAAGCTGAATACACTCAGGCCTCCCCGCGTGCATAAGCGCATCTATCGCGGCACGTACGGTTCTTCCCGTGTAAAGCACATCATCCACCAAAACCACTTTTCGCCCGGTAACCGAAAAAGGAAGTTCCGGCTTCTCATGAAGCTTATTTTCCCCTACATCGTCGCGAAATGCTGTTACATCCAAATCTATTACGGGAACATCAACGCCTTCAAGCTCTTTAAGCTTTCGTGCAATCCGATTGGCAAGAACTATTCCCCTGCGCCGAATTCCTGCAAGAGTTATTCCTTCAACGCCTTGATTGCGCTCAATTATCTCAAAAGTTATGCGGTTTATTGAACGCTGCATAGTCGCCTCATCCATAATCCGCGCCTTGGTTTTTCCGCTGTATTCAACCATGGGAGCTTCCTCACTTTGTTGAAATTTAAGTCGTATTTTCACAAATAAAAAAGCGGTTTCTCTGCCGAGAAACCGCATAGCTGGTTACACCTATCCCCTGCATGGGGCTTACTTTCATGCGGCGCCTTGGCGGACTCTCTGTTCCGACTTAAAGGTGCGTTTTTTTCACTGCAAATAGTATACACCCTACACCGTTTTTTTGCAATAGTAATTTTAAATTTTTCTCACATTTTATGACAAAGAACCGACACGGTTTATTATACCACCGCATCGGTTCTTTTATTATCCTTTTATTTACCTGCCTGCATCTCGGAAACCGCTTCGAGGACCGCATCAGCCATATACTTAAGCTGATCATCACTCAAGCCGTAAAGCGGAAGATGCGTGTAGCGTTTATAGAACACTTCTTCACAATTCGGACAGGTCTTTGCAATCTCGTCTGAATCATAGCCCATTTCCTGAACAATTTTGAATCTGTACAGCGGACCAAAGTGCGCAATCTGGGTAACGCCCTTCTCTTCAAGCTTTTTCTTGAGAACCTGAATATCTCCACCCGCTTTTGCAGGGTCAATTTGGAGTAGGTAAAGGTGGAATGTGGGCTTAATGTCATCATTACCCAAATCCTGCGGAATAATCGCATCATTTTCGGCAAAGCGCTTGTTGAGATACTCCGCTGCCTTGCGACGGATTTCTATAATCTCTTCATTTCGTGAAACCTGAAGAGCCAAGCCTAAGCCCTGAATTTCCGTAGTGGAAGCGTTATTTGGAACAAACGGAGCGTATTTACCCTGAATAGGAGTGATGTTATAAAGCCAATCCTTTATCGGGCAGCTGAAATCAAGACCCAAGAAGCGTGCACGCTTCATTTCAGACTCAAAGCCCGGAACGTTTGTAGTAACAATACCGCCTTCACCAAAGGAAGTAATATTCTTTACCTCGTGCATTGAAAATGCCGCAAAATCACCGATTGTGCCGATTTTCTTTCCCTTGTACATTGCACCAAAAGCGTGAGCTGCATCCTCAAGCACCAGAATGTCATGCTTCTTTGCAAGCTCCATAATCGGATCTAAATCCACCGGATAACCGCCGATATGCACCGGAACAATCATCTTTGTTTTCGGGGTAATCTTGCGTGCAACATCCGCCGGATCCATGTTAATGGTTCTCGGGTCAACATCTGCAAAAACAAGCTTTGCACCCACTGCAAGCGGATATGCCATTGTCGCAACAAACGTAATAGCAGGTACTATAACCTCATCACCCGGCTTAATGTTCGCATACTTATATGCAATTTCAAAGCCTGCGGTTGCGTTGGTTACAAAAGTCGATGAAGTGGTTGACAGATACTTATTGCAAGCATCCTCTGCCTCTTCAACCTTGCTGCCCAAAGAGAGCTTTCCCGGAGGTGTTGCAAGCGCATCAAGCTTTTTGACCTGCTGCCAAACCGCCTCAAGCGCATCGTCATACTCTTTTC
Organism: Eubacteriales bacterium; assembly: GCA_045636205.1. Lineage (GTDB taxonomy): Bacteria > Bacillota > Clostridia > Oscillospirales > JAAYXM01 > JAZRUF01. Next base: position 11,741 of record JAZTXE010000102.1, on the reverse strand, counting down.
CTTCGCCTTGCATCAAAAACTTAATAATTTCCATCAGGTCATGCACGTTATAGTTCTCACCAACTGCAGCCCACGGCACTCTTGTCGCGCCGGTATTATAACGAAAGTCTGTTGATTTCTTCATTAATATCTTCTCCTTAATTTGTATTGCGTCCTATATATTAAGCCATTAAATGCACAAAAAAGCAAGCCTTTTTTGTAAGAAAAAATAAAAAACGGCATTTTATCCAAAATCTTCATCAAGTTTATATGCTTTGTGGTTGACATTTTTTTAAGCAATGTTATAATTGTCTTGTTTTATTATTTGTTTTTATTTGAAAGGTGTACCGCTATGGTTCTTGCAAGTGAAATCTTCATAACTCCAAAAGAAGTTTTGGATATTGCCACACGTATAGGATATTTCCTTTTAAAGCACGGAGCCGAAATAAACCGTGTTGAGGATACTGCAAAACGCATCTGTACCTCTTACGGTATGGATTCTGCCAACATCTTTGCAATTGCGTCCTCTATAGTTATAACGGTAGAGCACGAAGGCTCAGCCTTTACGCAAACCCGCCGCGTCACGGAGGTTGACACTAATTTGGACAGAGTCGAGCAATTAAACGCGCTCTCCCGAAAAATCTGCTCGCAAACTCCAAATTATTCCGAGGTTCTTCGCGAAATAAATCGAATTGAAGACCGCCACCTATATCCCCCGATTGTCTCTTGCGCGGCATATGCCGTAATCGGCGGAGCTTTCGCGGTTTTCTTCGGCGGTAATATATATGACTGCGCGTGCGCATTCATAACCGGTTTTATTATAAGGCTAATTATGTTATTAATGCAGTTTATGCTCGCGCCGGCGTTTTTTGTAAACACTCTTGCAAGTGCCGCGGTTGTAATCTGCGTACATATTGCAGAGCTTATGTTCCCACAAGTGCATGCGGAGACCACAACCATAGGCGTGCTGATGAACTTAGTACCCGGAGTCTTGCTTACAAACTGCATACGCGACTTTGTATCAAACGATTTCACCTCGGGCATCTCCCGCATAATAGAAGCGTTTTTCGTAGCTGCCGCTATAGCTCTCGGCGTTGCAGTTTCTTTCATATGGAGGTAGACGTATGAGTTTCATTTCTTTTTTAACCCCCTGCATCGCAGCATTTATCGCGTGCATAGGATTCTCTCTTCTCTATAACATCCACGGAAAAAATATACTTGTTGCCTCCGTGTGCGGCGCAGTAGCATGGGCGGTCTACCTGATGGTGGATATATATGTAGACTCACTCTGCATCCCATTTTTTGTATCCGGAATGTCAATCGCTCTCTACTCAGAAATTGCCGCCTATGTCTGCAAAGCACCCGTGACGGTATATCTCATACCGGGAATAATCCCACTGGTTCCGGGTCTTACAATCTTCCGAACCATGGAAGCGTGCCTGACCGGCGAGGTCATGAGCTTTGCCTTAGGCTGCATAAACACTCTCAAAATCGGCGGTTCAATAGCAATAGGGCTTATTTTTATATCTTCAATTTTCAGGCTTATCCGCACAGTATCCGCAAAACAGAAAATCAGATTTTAACTAAAAAAACGTCTCAATGCATTGCATTGAGACGTTTTCCTTTATTAAAATTAATCTGAACAAACCTCTGCCAACAGCTACCTTCTTATAGCACCACCGCTATAAACGAATAAAGTATCGGTATGGTTATAATACACAGTGTATGGGAAATCATAGCCATGGATGCACCTGTAGATGTATCCCCGCCTACTGATGCGGGAAATACCACAGTGTTAAGTCCAAGCGGTGCGCCAAACGCAAACAGGCAGAAATACATTATCTCCTTTCCTGCACCGAGCACCTTCAATATCCCCAGGAATATTAAAGGCAACACAATCAGGCGCAGAAGACTTGCTATGTATATCTCTTTTCTTTTTATAAGACCTACAAAATCATAATCTGCAACAACAAATCCGGTAAGTACCATAGCAACCGGTCCCATGCATGCGCCCAAGTTTGACACCGTGGTTGATACAAACTGCGGTAGCTTCGTCGCCAAGCCGCTCATGCCTAAAACCACACCTATAGTAAGAGAGATAAAGGTCGGGTTTATAAAACGCTTCAGAATACTTCCGCGTACACTTTTGTATTCACCGTGCTCAACCTGCGTGAGCATCGGATACCCCCACGCATATATTACAACGTTCAAAAGCGTAGTAAACATCATATATTTATATAATCCCGCATCGCCCATCATCGCAAAAACAACCGCGTTGCCGACAAATCCGATATTTCCGAAGGTCAGCGCATACTTATATATATTGCGTACATACCCTTCTTTTACAAAAAACTTTGACAGCGGGATAGCTATAATCATTGCAACCGCAAGAAGTATTGCCGAATATATAAAAACCGTGTAGTTTTCAGAGAGCGACTTAACCGTGCAGTTATTCATAAAACTGTTTATCGTAAGCGCAGGAACAAAAACATGCGTTTCAAGTTTTGACAAGACTCCCGCGGTATTGGATGCACATATCCTCTTTTTATTGAGTATATAACCGATAACTATGCAAACAAATAAAACCAGCATAGCAGACAGCGCGGTTGAAAATGTTTCAAACATATCTATACCCTCTTTATGTTATTAGCTCTTACAACACGACAAATTATACTACACGCTCTTTTCAAATACAACTGCTTTTTTTAAAAAAACAGAAAACATCAAGTTTTCTTTTAAAAAGCACAAAATGTGCAGCCGGATTTCCCGACTGCACATTTTATGTATACTTTTCGTATTTTACAGCACGCAGTATTTTTCCATATATGCGTCCATACGCGCAAGACAATCCGCATCAGTTCCCTGCTCCTGCAGGTACTCACGAATATCCGCAACCGTTACAAGCGCATGAACCTTTATTCCAAACTCCTCACCGACTTCCATAACCGCGGTCTTGCCAGGAGTCTGACCGACCTCGCAACGGTTTACGGAGATAAACATATCCGTAACCTTCACATCCGCGCATCCCTGAAGTACCGGCATAGTCTCACGGATAGCCGTACCTGCGGTTATAACATCCTCAATTATAATTATTTTATCACCGTCAACCGGCTTATAACCAACGATGCTTCCGCCCTCGCCGTGGTCCTTTACCTCCTTGCGGTTAAAGAAAAACGGCTTATCTATACCGTGGCAGCGCGCAAGTGCGCCCGCCGCAGATGCGGCAAGCGGAATACCCTTATATGCAGGTCCGAACATCGCATTAAATCCGTCCCCCACGGTCTCCTTTATAAGTGTCGCATAGAATTCACCAAGGCGTGAATTCTGCAAACCGGTCTTATAATTTCCCGTGTTTACAAAGTATGGCGTATTTCTACCTGACTTGGTAACAAAATCGCCGAAGCGCAGAACATCCGCACTCATCATAAATTCTATAAACTCTCTTTTTGCCTGAGTAAGCATAACTTAAACCATCCTTTATCTTTTTATATAATTTAAAGTTTTTCCGCTTCATTTAACCACATCGTACTCACCGCGTCACTCGGCATACGCCAATCACCTCTCGGCGAGAGCCCAACCGTTCCGACCTTAGGTCCGTCCGGTAAGCACGAACGCTTAAACTGCTGGGTAAAAAATCTTCTGTAAAAATTGCGAATCCATTTTTTAAGCTCCTCATCGTCATACGCACCGTCAAAGGCATATTTCGCAAGACGGTATACCTTGGAAGGTGAATATCCCCAACGCAGTGCATAATACAGATAAAAATCGTGAAGCTCGTATGGCCCGACTAAATCCTCAGTTTTTTGCACTATTTCGCCATCTCCCGCAGGCAAAAGCCCGGGGCTTACCGGCGTATCGAGAATATCAGCAAGTATTCTGTGGGCTTCTCCACCAAGTCTCTCAGCCTCGTATCCGACCAAATATCTGACAAGCGTTTTCGGAATCGCCGCGTTTACTCCGTACATAGACATGTGATCTCCGTTGTACGTCGCCCATCCGAGTGCGAGTTCTGACAAATCACCAGTACCAAGCACGAACCCGCCGTACATATTTGCAATATCCATGAGCACCTGCGTTCTCTCTCTCGCCTGCGAATTTTCGTAAGCTGCATCCCGACGTTCAGGGTCCATGCCTATATCCGCAAAATGTTGATTGACCGCAGCCTTTATATCCACATACTTAAGCTCAACACCCAGGCACTCGCATAATTTCTCCGCATTTCCCTTAGTGCGCGAGGTTGTGCCAAAGCACGGCATAGTAACCGCAAGAATATCCTTTCTTGAAACCGCCATTTTATCCGCAGTGCGCACGGCTACAAGAAGCGCAAGGGCGGAATCCAGTCCGCCGGATATTCCGAGCACTATTTTATTTGAGCGCGTATGCGACCAACGTCTCTTCAAACCCGCGGTCTGGATATTCAAAATCTCCTCACATCGCGCATCGCGCTCGTCTGCATTTTCCGCCAAAAACGGACTCTGTGATATTTTACGTGTAAGACTGCACTCATCACTTTCAAGCGAGAATTCTATTTTATCACAGTCTTTATTAACATAACCTGTGCGTCTTCTCTCATACGCAAGCCGGTTTACATCCACCTCACTCACCGTCACACGTTCATCGCCAAACGGCGGGTTCTCAGATATAATTTTACCGTTTTCGGAAATTATGCTGTGGCCTGAGAACACCAAATCCGTACTCGACTCTCCAGCATCCGCACCTGCATACACGTACGCGCAGATATTCTTTGAAGAATTAGTCTTCATAATCATCCTGCGCCACTCAGCTTTTCCGACTGTTTCGCAGCTTGCCGCAGGTTTTAATATGATATTTGCCGAAAAACCATCCTCAGCATCATCGCCTATTTGAACAGCCACAGCCAAATTATCCATATCACGGCAAGCAAACACAAGATTTGAACCAAACGGCACATCTTCACCGAAAACACGTATACTGCCGCACTCCTCAGGCGCCGGAGAAAACCATCTGCTCTCCGAAAACTCCCCATAATTTGATATATTCTTTTTAACAACTATTCCCAGCACTTTCCCCTTATTAAAAACCGCCGCCGCATTGTAGAGCTTTCCGCAATTTTCAATCGGCAAACCGACCGCTACAAGAGCATCAACCTTCGACGTGGCTTTTACAAGCGATAAAAGCGCGCTCCGCGCCCCATCAACAAGCGTTTCCTGACCGAGCAAATCGCCGCAGGTGTATCCGCAAAGGCACATTTCCGGCAAAACCATGAGCTTAACCCCGCGCTTTGCAGCTTCTTTTATAACCTCTTCGGCGGACTTTGCGTTAAACTCGCAATCTGCAAGCCTGAGCTCTGGCACAAGAGCAGCTGTTTTAACAAATCCATGCTTCATATATCGCATTTCCCTTCCGTAAAAACTTCCACTGTTACTAATATTATATCAAATCAGCATATAAAAATGCAACCTGCATTTACCAATCAATCACATACTTACACGAATATTACATACTTTGCAAAAAATCCGTCTTCCGCTTTGCATTTTTAAATATTTCACTGTATAATAGAATTATATTTTATTAACTTTAAATGGTGATGTATATGATAAACAATTTACCTGCAGCTTTGGTACGTTGCACCTCATATGAGCCTGATGCAGTAGATGTGGCAATTGACCGCGCACTCTCCCTACTCGGCGGTTTGGATAAATATATAAAACCCGGGATGCGCGTATTCTTAAAGGCAAATCTCATGCGTAAAAGCGCGCCTGAGCTTTGCGCAGTAACTCATCCTGCAGTAGTTTACGCAGTCGCAAAGCGTATAGCCGCACTCGGCGCTTCAGTCACAGTGGGTGACAGCCCGGGCGGAATCTTTAACCAGAATATACTAAAGGGCGTATATCACACCTGCGGATACACCCAACTCGAGGAGATTGAGGGTGTAACTCTCAATTACGATTGCCGCGAGGTCACCGTAGAGGCAAAAGACGCGCTCAAGCTCAAAAGCTTCCCTATGCTCGCGGCTATCGCGGAAGCCGATGTTGTAGTAAACGTTGCAAAGCTAAAAAGCCATACGCTTACGGTCTACTCAGGCGCAGTAAAAAATCTCTACGGTGTTATCCCGGGTCTTAAGAAGGCAGAATACCACTTCACCTTCCAGGATATTGACGATTTTTCAGATATGCTTCTGGACATCGCCGAGCACGTATCACCGGTTCTTAATATTATCGACGGTGTTTTTGCAATGGAGGGCGAAGGCCCCGGAAGTGGCGATGCGCGCAAGTTAAACGCTATCATCGCATCTCCCGGCGGTTTTGCCGCAGATTTCGCCGCACTAAAAATAACCGGCTATTCACCCGAAGAGATCCCGCTTTTCCGCGCCGCAATGCGCCGCGGCAGAAACGTCTTCGCAGATATTGTAGGCGATGATGTCAACTCTCTGTCGGTTTCTGATTTCGTGCGTGCAAACTCGTCTGACACCAGCCTTTTAAAAAAATATGTACCCGGCTTTATAAGCAAACCCCTTGAAAATTTTTTATCCTTAAAACCATCGGTTGTCCCCTCATCCTGCGTAGGCTGCGGTGCATGTGAGCGCGTATGTCCGGCAAATGCGGTGGAGATAAACTCCGGCAAAGCCGTAATCACCCCCAAAAAATGCATACGCTGTTTTTGCTGCATGGAATTTTGCCCATATAAAGCTATAGCCGCACGACGAAACCCTCTGCTGCGCGCGGTAATGCGCTTGGGCGGCGAGGGGAAGACAAATTAATTTCCGATATGCATTTAAACTCCGCTTCGTTTCTACGAAGCGGAGTTTCTTATTTTGCAAAATATTTTCGCGTCTCCCTTTTTACTATCGGGTATAGCACAATAAGCGCTATTAAGTTAGGGACTGCCATAAGTCCGTTTAAAATATCTGCAATATTCCACACAAGCTCCAACTCCAAAAAACACCCGATAAAAACCGCCAACAGATACAGCACGCGGTAAGGCTTAATAGCTCGCTCACCCGCCAGATACTCCGCGCATTGCTCTCCGTAATAGTTCCACCCGAGTACTGATGCAAACGCAAAAAGCATGAGGGATGCAGAAACTATTCCTCTTCCAAGCCATGGCGCAAACGGAAACCCTGCCGAATAAGCTAAGTTTGTAAGCGCAACACCATTAAGCCCGCTCTCAAGCGCACCCGATACGACTATCGCGATACCTGTCATCGTGCATAATACCGTAGTATCTATAAATGTTCCTATCATAGATATCAGCCCCTGCTCGGCAGGATGGGAAACCCGCGCGCTTGCCGCTGCAATCGACGCACTGCCGAGCCCCGCCTCATTTGAAAATACGCCGCGTGCAACACCCATACGCATTGCACGTGCAACCGCCGCGCCGCAAAAGCCACCAAACGCAGCACGTCCGGTAAATGCAGAGCTTATTATATCACCTGCCGCCGCGGGCACCTTATCCGCGCAGCATATCAGAACCGCCAGCGTAGCCGTGATGTACAGCCCGCCCATAATAGGAACTATTCGCTCGGATACCTGTGATATGCTTTCAATACCGCCAAATACAATTTTGGCCGCGAGGAATGTAATCACCAAAGCGCATATAAGCTTGACGGTCGGAATATCAATCCCAAAGAGCGCTACTGTGTACACGCCCTTAACGTCTATTAGGTCCGATGCCGCACTTGCAATCGCATTCACTTGGGTAAGGGTTCCCATCCCCAAAATCGCCGCCGTGCCGCAAAAGAGCGCAAACGCTTTTGCAAGCGGGATAAATCGTTTTCCCATGCCGAGCTCTATGTACATAAACGCACCGCCAAGGACATTTCCTTTTCTGTCAACCCTACGGAACCTGACCGCGAGAAAGCCTTCAGCATAGCTTATCGCCATCCCCAAAAGCGATGCCGCAAGCATCCATACAATAGCTCCCGCACCGCCTGAAAACACAGCAGTGGCAACACCTATTATATTTCCTGTACCTATCATCGCGGCAAGCGATGTGGCAAGCGCTCCAAAGCGACTTACGCTGCCCGACTCACCACCTGCATCCGACGCAAACAACAGCCTGACCGCAAGCCATAATTTTTTAAACTGAACAAAGCGAAGCCCCAAAGTAAATTTAATACCCACAAAGCTTATCGCTAAAATCAAAGGAATGCCCCAAATCGCATCGTTTATGCGTTCAGAGCATTCCATAAGAACTCTCATTATATTTCCCACGCATATCACCTCATTGACTTTTGGCAATAAAGTATATGCCGGGATAAAAACAATTAATACCTCTATATTTCCCTAAGATACGAAACCTCACCGTGGAATACAAGCTCTTTTTCACTATCCGCGCAAACCGTCAATATATATCGGTCTGCACAAATAAAACTCTTAACAAAACACCCGGGTGACATGTAATTTATCTCACTGAGTTTCTTTTTGCTTATCCCGCAGCCTAAGAGTTTGCACACAGCTTCCTTTACCGTCCACGCGCGGTAAAATTCTCGCAGTCGTGCCTCTCCGATTTTTTCTTCTATGCACTGTCTTTCGCGCTCACCAAAAACCTTTAAAAGCCTTGATGTTTCCCGCTCCTTTACAAACTCAACATCCACTCCGACCGGAGATACGGAAACCGCGCAGACCGTCACATCACAACTGTGGGATAAATTAAACTCAACCCCACCAGGGATGTATGGCTTCCCATGGTCTTTGCGCAAAATTCTCTCCGCATCATCACCGAGTGCGGCTCTCAGAACTTCATCGCGCTCGCCGCCGATATATACATCTATTTTATCCGCCGACAATCGCGTCAACCTCCGCTTCACCTTTTATTTCAATGCTCACTCTATTGGGCACACATACTATAGCCTGACCGGGTTTTGATATTTTTCCGCTCCTGACGCAAACCAAATCCGGGCACTCGGCATGTGATGCATACACACAGCCGTCCCCTGCTTTGACCGTAACTCCCGAAAAGGTGTACTCAGCTTCCTTGCCGCGCAAATCCAGCGTTTGCATAAGCTTTCCGTCCACACGCACCTCGGCAAACCGACCGATACCGCCGCTTTGCGGAAAAAGCCATATCGCCAAAGCCGCAATAATAACTATTGCAATCACTATAGCATCACCTATCCGCAATTTCAAGTGAATACCCCCCATCGGTAAGATGAAGCTTATCGGAAAGCCCTTGCGTTACAATAACTTCCATATCGTTTCCGACTATTATGCACTCAAAATCATCGCTATTTCGCCAAAATTCAAGTGCGCGCTCTTTGCCCATTACAAAGAGCGCGGTGGAAAGAGCATCCGCACGCGCGCCGTCACGGCACACCACGCTCACCGAGCGGATGTCGCTCTGCGCAGGTTTGCCGGTGGATGAGTCAATTATATGGTGATATAAAACACCGTCTTTTTCAAAAAACCTCTCATAGTCACCGGAAACTGCTATAACCGTGTCCCGAAGTTCAAGGATTCCTATGTAATCAGATGCCGAACCGTTCGGGTCGCGCACGCCGATTTTCCACGGTGTGCCGTCCTCTTTTTCGCCCCAAACGCATATGTTTCCGCCAAGCGAAAGCAGTGCTCGGGTGGCGTTATTCTCTCTTAATATCTCCATCGCGCGCCCCGCCGCATATCCCTTTGCGATGCCGCCTAAATTTACAGTGCAGCCGTTTAATAAACGAACTGTATCCCCTTCTATTTCAAGTTTTTCTGCACCGCACATGGATAAGGCATCTGCAATTTGAGAATCGTTTGGAATGTTATTTGCACCACCTATATCCCACAGTTCTATGAGTTTTCCGAGGGTAATATCAAACGCTCCATCGGTCTCCGAACTTATTTCCTGCCCCTTTTTAAGCATGTCCAAAAGCTCGCTTGAAGGCGCTACGCCCTCGCTTGCGGCTCGGTTGAGGACATTCACTTCACTTTCCTCCCGAGTCGGTGAGCACATCAAATCCACTTCTTCGAGCAAATCTTCAATCTGACCGACGGTTTCCTCGCAACCCTCGCCGGAGACGGAGATATTGCAGACCGTGTCCATTATATAAATCTGTCGCTCTGCTTTGCCCTCTGCACAGCCTGATAATAAAACAAGAAGTGCAACAAAGAGTGGTATTAATATCCTACGCAAAATAAATCAGCTCCGCTTTTAACTTTATTTTTATTCAATCCTCAATTTATACAAGCGCTCCATGGGCGACTCTTCATTGAATGTTTTTACGTACTCGACAAACTCCCAGCCGTATTTCTCATACAAACCGACGTGATGTGTGTATAAAAAAAGCTCGCTCAACCCAGCTTTTTTCGCATTTTCCCCCACCGTGTTCATCATCACGGAGCACACTTTGCGGTTTCTGAACTCTTTATCCACATATACGTTTATAAGCCACGGGTATATGTCAGGTCTTCCTTTTAAGTCATCGCACATGGACAGTTGATACATGCCGACCGGTTTGCCGTCAAGCAGTGCAACAAATGTTTGCGGAAGTCTCTCGGAATTTAAAGAGTGCTCAAGTCCGTATCTTACGGACTCAAGGCTCTCGCCCTTTGCAATGCCCCACCACTCGTAATTCCACGCGACGACCTTTTCAAATATATTATTTTTACTGTCCTGCAGTTTAACTATCTCCATCAAACGTTCCACCCATCAGCAGTTTTTATACAGATTTATGATACCACATATACCACAACACGGCAAGAAAAAAGCCTCATCAACTTTAAAATAATCAGCAGTTTCAAAAACGTGTATTTTGCGCAATCAATCCAATCGTTAAAAAAATAACAATTTCTATTGACGAAGATTTCCAGCTAGGATATAATGAAGTTGACAATATGATTTAAAAATATTTTCGTGCAAATGGAGTGATTTTTGATGAAAAGATTTTTAGCTTTATCTTTGTCTCTTATTCTTTTACTGAGTGCGTGCGCACGCGCAGAAAGCCGTAAGCTTTCTGCATATTTTCCGGATGGTGAGATACTTGAGGACATCGGTGCAGACTATGATGGGTTAAACAAGCTCCGCTCATTTGAAGATAGAATTGACCCAGAGCATCCTTACACACATAAGGAGCCTTTGCCTGACCGATACCAGTTTGCACTAAGCACGCCGCATACGGCTTGCGGCATTGATTTCACTCCGGTTTACTCCTTTATGTTTATCGAGGCTCCACCCAACGGATTTGTTCAGGTGATGTATCTCCACCACAATTATTCGGCAGAGCCGGGTGATGCGGCAAAGTATCAGGAGATATTGCAAACCTTAAGTGCGGATTTTTCAAATTCCTACGGTGACCTTCGCCCGATGTACGGCTTTGAGGACACGCTTTCCGAGTTTTTGAAAAAGCCGGTTGATGAGCAGATAAAAGCTCTTGAAGGTGATGAGCGAATTGCTCTTAACAGCTATTGGACGGTAAAGGAAAGCATAGGCAAAAATCCCAGAACCGACTTGATTGCAAAAATAAGCTTTGTTATTGAGGAAAATCCCGAAACAAAGAAAAAAGCCTATACATTGGATGTTACCTACAGGTTAGAACAGGTGCCCGATTGGCTGGAATGGTGGATGGAGAATCCGGATTCAAAATAAAAAATCCCGACATTTTGCAAAACGGATAAATCGCATCCCTACGATAACACCTCATCCGTCAAAACCTATGGTTTTACCACCTGTCTCGCTGCGGCTCGGTCACGGTTTGGCTCTGACAATCCACCGGATTGTCATTCACTACCAAACCGCCGCTAAAGCTACCTCAAAGGAGAAGGCTCTATGATAAATCTATATACAAAGACTCCCGTTGCGAT
>JAZTXE010000101.1:0-3570 GCA_045636205.1 Eubacteriales bacterium | reverse complement strand
AGTGCGTGCTCAACGTCTATAAACGCTGCCTCACCGCCCATTTTCTGTGCTTCGGCTACCGCGTGAAGTGACACGGTGGTTTTACCTGAGGACTCAGGTCCATAGATTTCTATAATTCTGCCGCGCGGAAGGCCTCCTATTCCCAGAGCCAGGTCAAGCGTAAGCGAGCCGGTCGGGATATACTCGACATTCATCGCGGCGTTTTCGCCAAGGCGCATTACTGAGCCCTTTCCGTACTGCTTTTCGATTTGCGCAAGTGCGGTTTCCAATGCTTTTTTCTTATCAACACTCATCTTGATTTCCCTCACTTATATCATTTGTTTTTATATCCTCCGGGGCAAACGCGCTTACAACGCGCGGTATGCCCGCAGTGTCCTCTACTATTTTTATACCCGTGTAGCCTGCGTTTTTTAAAAGCCTGCCCACATCCATCGCCTGGCGGTATCCGCACTCAAAGGCTACGAAGCCACCCGGTTTTAAGAGCTTTAACCAGTCATTTACAATCGCGCGGTAGAAGTGCAGACCGTCATTTCCGCCGAAGAGCGCGCCCTGCGGTTCAAAATCACGCACCGAGCGGTCGAGCTCTGCCATTTCATCGCGGGTTATGTACGGCGGGTTTGAAACTATAACGTCAAAGCTTCCGAGGAAATTTGCATCCGGCGCTTTGCACACATCGCCGCCCACGGCTATCAGCCTGTCATGCATACCCAGGTTTTTTGCGTTTTCACCTGCAAGCTCGACAGCCTTCTCGGATACGTCGAGCAGTACGCCGCGGCAGTTAGGAAACGAGTTTGCAATACTTAAGCCTATACAGCCGCTTCCGGTGCATAAATCAAGAAATCTGAATTTTCCGTCAGTTCTCTCACGCAGGACATTTATTACCCAATCGGAGAGCACCTCGGTATCCATTCTCGGAATCAGCACGTCCGGGGTTATCTTGAGTGTGAGTCCGTAAAAATCCCACTCGCCGAGGATATATGCAAGCGGCTCACCGCGCACGCGGCGGTCGCACAGGTCGTTTGCATGCTTTACTATCTCTCCGGGCGCAAACAGTTGTCTGTCCCTGACAAACTCCTCCGTGGTTTTCCCTGCGGCAAGTCCTATGAGCTCGCGGGCATTAAAATCTACCGCCTCTATATTTGCTTTACTCAGTTTACTACGCAAATCCAAAAACAGGTCCTGATACGTTGCCACGGTCTCTCCCCTTCCCGACTTTCTTTATTTTTACCAACGGTCAGAATTTCCGTCCTCGGGTATAACCTCTTTAAGCGCGGCTATTGCAATTTCTATCATAGAGTCATCCGGCTCGAAGGTGGTAAAGCTCTGAAACGCAAGACCCGGTGCGCGTATTACACGGGTTAAGAAATTGTCATGCCGTCCGACAAAGCGGTTTATCTCATAGCTTATGCCGACTACAACCGGCAGAAGCAAAAGCCGCAGCGCCATTCTTATAAGCGGGTTTGACCAGCTTACGACTGAGAACACCAAAATACTTACAATCATTACGCTAAATAAAAAGCTCGTGCCGCAGCGCGGATGCTCTTTTCTGAATTTCTTTACGTTCTCAACCGTCAGCTCCTCTCCCGCCTCATAACAGAAAATCGTGTTATGCTCCGCGCCGTGGTATGCAAACACACGCTGCATATCCTTCATACGTGAGACGGAGAACATAAAGATAAGGAATATCACTATTCTTATAGCACCCTCTAAGAGATTTCGCCAAATTCCCGAGCCGATATACTTATCCATAAAGCCCGCAAGCAATGTGGGTAGGAGCACAAAAAGAACTATCGGGATGACGACTCCCAGAACCGTTGCCGCGCCGAGTAAGAACTTCTCTACCTTTTCCCAGCCGAATTTTTTATCCAGCCATTTATCAAGTTTTCCAGGCTCTTCATCAGTCTCCTCCGGCTCGAATGATGCGGAGTAGTTTAGCGCACTTATGCCGCGCTTCATGGACTCAAAGAGACCGATTGCGCCGCGGATGAACGGTAAATTGAGTATCTTATATTTTGTTTTAAGCGAAACCGCGTCCTCTACCTTGAGCTCGATTTCGCCGTCTGCCTTACGTATGGCGATGGCGGGTTTCTCGGGGCCTAACATGAGTATACCCTCGATAAGCGCCTGACCGCCTATGGTTGTTTTCTTGCAGGACTCCGGCATTTTTTCTCGTACCCTTTCTAAAATCTATTCTGCTTCTTTTTCCTCTTCGGTCGGTTCAACGATGTACCTTGGCAGGATAATCGTTACGGTAGTCCCCTCGCCGTACACGCTCTCAATCCTGAGCTCACCGCCGTGCAGGTTTACTATCTCATCACTTACCGCAAGGCCTATGCCACTTCCGGTAACCTTGGACGTACCCTTGTAGAACTTAAGCTTTACATACGGAAGCTCTTCTTCAGGGATGCCCTCGCCGAAATCCTGAATTGATATGGATGAGTTTTTATCGTCCATATCCGCGCGCAGTACAAGTCTTCCGCTGTTCTTACCGTGCTTTACTGCATTGTCGAGGATATTGAAGAACACCTGCTTTAAGCGTTCCCTGTCACCGTTTACGATAATATCCTCATCGTTTTGGTAATATTCAATCTCAATCCCCTGCTTTTTAAAGGTTTCGTGGTACATAAACAGGGTTTCCTCAAACTCGGCTTTTAAATCCATCGGCTCTACGCACAGGTTAAATCGCCCGCTCTCCATTCGCGCAAAGTCCAAAAGCTCTTCAACCATTTTTGAGAGTCTGCGCGTTTCCTTGAGGATTACGCTTATTCCGCGCTGAGCCTCTTCGGCATGGTCAACACCCACCGCTGCGATTGTTTCCGCCCAACCTATAACCGCGGTAAGCGGGGTGCGCAGCTCGTGGGAGACGGATGAGATAAATTCGTTTTTCATCTTCTCCGAACGCGCAAGCTCGCTTGACATCTCGTTTATCGAGTCACAAAGCTCGCCTATTTCATCGTCAAATGTCTTTTCAATTTTCGCGCCATAGCTTCCCTTTGCTATTTGCTTTGTAGTATCAATAACCTCTTTGAGCGGAATTACTATCGAGCGTATAAAGTACTTGTTTGAAATAAAGACAAACAGCAGGATAAGCAGTCCTATAAGAAGCGCAAATCCGCTTTGGATGAGGATTTGCCTATCCACCGCCTGAAGACTTGTAACATAGCGCATAACACCTATAACCTGCTCATTGTTTGTTATAAGCGGGCTTGAGACTGACATTATCTTCTCGCCTGTCAGCGGGTCAATTCCTGTATACGCTTTGACGGTATTTTCCGTCATCGCCTGCTCTATATCCGGTGTGCCGGGGAGCATACCGGTCGGAAGACCGGACGTTGAGAACAAAATCCTGCCGTCCGCGTACAAAATCTGACGTTCCAAACGGTCACGGTCCTCAAATTCCATGTTCTGGCGGCGCGCGTTTGAGTAAAACGACTCAAAGTTGGTATTTATATTGTCATTAAAATAATTGGCATTTACCTCGGCACGGTTTATAAGACTCGTGCGCACATTATTGTAATAGTAATTGAGTGTTGCCGCGGAATAGAATATTACAAGTCGGAGGCCAAGCGG
>JAZTXE010000100.1:0-10200 GCA_045636205.1 Eubacteriales bacterium | reverse complement strand
AAAAGGGCAGAAAAAGATTTTCTGCGCAAATCCGGAGTGTTCAAAGTACGTGCCGCAGGTGCGTTATGAGAAAAAAGACGGGGAAGAGAAGAAAACTACTAAAAAAACTGCTACCAAAAAAACTGCAACAAAAAAGGCAGCGACAAAAAAGACAACTGCGAAGAAGAAAAAGGACGGAAGCGAAAATGAGTAATGCTCGTGTAATAGGCGCGGGGCTTGCGGGATGTGAAGCCGCGTGGCAGCTTGCAGAGCGCGGAGTAAAGGTAACTCTTCATGAGATGAAGCCACACAAAAAAACTCCCGCACATCACGGTGACGGCTTTGCCGAGCTTGTATGCTCAAATTCACTGCGCGGAAACTCGCTTGAAAATGCACCGGGTCTTTTAAAGGAAGAACTGCGGCGCACAGGCTCTCTTATTTTGGAGTGCGCTGATAAAACCCGTGTTCCCGCAGGCGGGGCACTGGCGGTTGACAGAGAGTTGTTTTCCCGAATGATAACTCAAAAAATAAAAGAGCATCAGAATATAGAAATCGTCGAAGGCGAAGTAACCAAACCGTCGCTTGATATGCCGCTTATCATCGCTACCGGTCCGCTTACCGATGGTGAAATGGCAGAGTGGATAGCCGAGATTTGCGGCGGAAATGAGTATTTAAGCTTCTATGATGCGGCAGCTCCGATAGTGTCGTTTGATAGCATTGATATGTCACGTGCATATTTTGCATCAAGATATGATAAGGGCGATGCGGACTATATCAATTGCCCGATGAATGAAGAGGAGTACAGAGCATTCTGGGAGGCCTTGTGCGGTGCGGAAGAGGCACCTGTGCATGGCTTTGAAGATAAGAAGGTTTTCGAAGGCTGTATGCCGGTCGAGGTAATGGCGCGGCGCGGCCACGATACACTTCTTTTCGGGCCCCTTAAGCCGGTTGGGCTTCGTGACCCTAAGACCGGAAAGGACCCGTTTGCGGTCGTACAGCTCAGGCGCGATAACAGTGCAGGAACGCTGTATAATCTGGTAGGTTTTCAGACTCATCTGAAGTTTGGTGAACAAAAAAGAGTTTTTTCAATGATACCTGGTTTGGAGCAGGCGGAGTTTTATCGCTACGGCGTTATGCACAGAAACAGCTATATAAATTCGCCGAAACTTTTAAATGCGGATTTCTCATTGCGAGAGAGAGAGGATATATTCTTCGCAGGGCAGATGACCGGCGTTGAGGGATATATCGAGTCCGCCGCATCGGGGTTTGTTGCGGGATTGGCTCTTGCCAGGAGAATTTCAGGACTTGCACGTTGCGATTTTCCACGTGAATGTGCGCTTGGCGCACTCGGCGCGTATGTAAGCGACCCTATGCATGAGAAATTCCAGCCGATGAATATAAACTTCGGTCTTATTCCGCCGTTGGGATACCGTGTAAAGGGAAAGCGAAACAAAAATGCCGAGATTTCAAAACGCGCACTCCAAATACTGGAGCAGTGGATTGAGTCCGGTGGATTGGCTGTTTAGCAGATAAAATTATTATTGAAGGGAAGCGTAGGGGAAATGAAGATAATTGTAGATGCGATGGGTGGCGACCATGCACCTGAAGAAATAGTAAAGGGCGCGTGCATGGCGGCAAAAGAATTTGGTGTACATATAGTTTTGGTAGGCCGTCAGAGCGAAATTGAGCCGTATCTGGATAAGGATGCGGATGTAAGTATTGTACATGCGCAAGACGTTATTACAATGGAGGATGACCCGACCAAGGCTATACGTGCAAAAAAAGATGCGTCAATGACGGTCGCTCTGCGTCTGCTTGCAGAGGGTGAGGGTGATGCCTTGGTTTCCGCGGGAAGCACCGGTGCGCTTTTGGTGCAAGCTACTCTCATAGTAAAGCGTATTCGCGGAGTGCGTCGTGCGGCATTGGCTCCGATTATGCCGACTTCTACCGGCGGTACATTGCTTATTGACAGCGGAGCAAACGCGGACTGCTCACCTGAGTATCTGTTGCAGTTTGCGCTTATGGGTGCAAGCTATGCAAAATTTGCACTGGGTCTTGAAAATCCGCGCATTGCGCTTTTAAATAACGGAACCGAGGAGCACAAGGGTGGCGAGCTGCAGCAGAAATCTTACGTTCTCTTAAAGCAGGCGGCGGAAAAGAAAATGATAAACTTTGTAGGAAATATTGAGGGGCGCGATGCGGTTCTCGGCGGTGCAGATGTTATTGTTACCGACGGTTTCAGCGGAAATATCCTTCTTAAAACCGTTGAGGGCGCAGCCATGTTCTTTGCAAAAGAGATAAAGGGAATTTTCATGAAAAATATATTCAGTAAAATTGCGGCTCTTATGGTTAAGGACGGAATACGCAGCTTTAAAAAGAAAATGGATTACAATGAAGTGGGCGGTGCTCCGCTTCTTGGAATATCAAAGCCGGTTATTAAGGCTCACGGCTCATCCAAGGCGATGGCGCTCAAAAGCGCGGTTGGGCAGGCTATAAATTATGTAAAGGCGAACAGCATTGAGGAGATAACCAAAAACTTAAAGATTATAGCAGCTTCGGAGGGAGAAGAGGATGCAAAGCTATAAACGTCTATGCGAGCTTGTAGCAGATATATTTGACTGCGAGCCGGAGGACATAAATATGGATACAAGCTTTTATGACGATTTATATGCCGATTCCATGGATGGAATGGAGCTTGCCATAATGCTTGAAGAGGAGTTTGACCTTAAAGGACTCACCGAAACGGATTTTTCCGCCTATTCAACGGTCGGAGATGTTGCACGTGCGCTTAGAGAAAAGCTCGAGAGCTTAAATTGAGAGAGGAAAAGCAGATGAAAAAGCTTGAAGAAGTTATCGGATATAAATTTAAAAACAGACGTTATCTTGAGATAGCACTTACGCACAGTTCATATGCAAATGAAAGCCGTGACCGTAAGCTTAAAAGCAATGAGCGCTTGGAATTTCTCGGCGATTCGGTTTTGGGTCTGGTCTGTGCTGCGCATTTGTTTGAGGAGCATCCGGATGTAATGGAAGGCGAGCTTACCAAAATGCGTTCATCACTTGTATGTGAGGGAGCTTTGTGTACTTGCGCGAGAGAGATTGGTCTGGGTGAGCATCTGCGCCTGGGTAAAGGCGAGGAAAGCGGAGGCGGACGAACCAGGGATTCTATCCTGGCGGATGCTATGGAAGCTCTTATCGGCGCGGTTTATCTGGATGCCGGCATTGATACGGCGCGCAAGTTTATTATGGAGTATGTACTTTTGCCGGGGCAGGCGCGAATGATGCGCGCGGCGATAACCGATTATAAAACTGCACTTCAAGAGATTGTTCAGAAAAACCACGGCGAGGTTTTATCTTACCGCCTGACCGATTCATGTGGTCCGGACCATCAGAAGAGCTTTTCTGTGGAGGTTTTGTTAAACAGCAATGTCATAGGACGTGGAATCGGGCACAGTAAGAAAGAGGCCGAGCAAATGGCGGCAAAAGAAGCGTTGGAGCTGATGGGACTTTGAGTTTAATTACGAGTATTATACCTGTGTTTATTCCGCATGTCGGATGCCCGCACAATTGTGTGTTCTGCGATCAAAAAAGTATAGCAGGAAGCGTGTGCGCACCGACACCGGAGCAGGTGTCAAAGCAGGTGGAGCAGGCGCTTGGAAAGCCGCATAAGTCACCACCTCAGGTGGCTTTTTATGGCGGAAGCTTTACCGCTATCCCGGTGGATGAGCAGATGGCATATTTAGATGCTGTGAGAAAATGGGTAGAAAACGGTGAACTTTCCGGGGTGCGTGTGTCAACGCGCCCTGATTTTATTGATGATGAGATAGTAGAGCGCCTTTGGGATAACGGCGTGCGTACGATTGAACTTGGAATACAGTCGTTTGACGACGATGTACTAAAAGCTTCGGGGAGAGGTCATTCTTCCGAGGCGGGAATTGATGCCGCCAAGTGCATAAAAAAGCACGGAATGGGGCTTATTTTGCAACTGATGGCGGGGCTTCCGGGGGACACGCGGGAAATTGCGCTTGCAAGCGCACGTCAAGCCGCAGAGCTTTACCCTGATGGGGTGAGGATATATCCGGTGGCAGTAATCGAGGATACACCGCTTGCAAAGCTATACAAAAGTGGGAAATATAAACCGCTCAGTGTTGATGAGGCTGTAGAGTGGGCGGCGGATATGCTCGAGGTATTTATTGATGCGGATATCCCGGTGATACGCATAGGACTAAACCCATCTGAAAGCCTTGAGCCGGTTGTCCTTGCCGGGGCATATCATCCGGCTCTCGGGGAGCTTGTCAGAAGCCGTGTATATTTAAGGCGTGCGCGAGCTAGTATATCGGTGCTTAACCCACAACCGGGAGCAGATATAATTTTAAAATGCGGGAAAAGATATGTTTCTGCGGTATGCGGACAGAAGGCTTTGAATAGAATAACACTTGAAGAAGAATTTAAGCCGGCATCACTGCGGGTGCGTGAAGCTGAGCTTTATGAATGGCAGGTTGAGGCAAGTGTTATTAAAAAAACATGATATGACGCTTAGTGAACTTAAAGTCGGAGAGTGTGGCAGAATAATTTCTGTAACAGGTACGAGTGATTTCAAAGGTCGGCTTCTTGACATGGGGTTTACTCCAGAAACCGAAGTTGAGGTCAGGAGAAAGGCTCCGTTTGGTGACCCGATAATAGTCAGTATACGCGGATACCAGCTTGCATTGCGGCGCTCCGATGCGGATAATATCATAATAGAGGAGGTGTAGTCTTATGCTTTTTGCCCTTGCAGGCAATCAAAATTGCGGTAAGACTACACTTTTTAATCAACTTACCGGATTAAATCAACATGTAGGGAACTTTCCCGGTGTTACTGTGCAGGCAAAGAGCGGATACGTGCGTGGGAGAGCGGATATAAGCATTGTTGATTTACCCGGAGTGTACTCACTCTCTGCTTACAGCGGCGAAGAGGCGGTAGCGCGTGATTTTCTTTTAAATGAGAAACCTGATTGCATTATAAATATTGTTGATGCTACAAACATTGAAAGGAATTTATATCTTACTTTGCAGTTAATTGAACTGGATATCCCGATTGTGATAGCACTAAATATGATGGATGAGCTGTATTCAAATGGCGGAGATGTAAAGCTATATAACTTTCAAAATGCGCTTGGCACTGTGGTTGTTCCTGTTTGCGCGAGCAGGAACATAGGACTCGACAAGCTTATAGATATGGCGGTGAAAGTTACCACAGATAATAGAAGGTGCATGGATAAGCGCGTATATACCGGTGAGGTCGGGAATGTCATAAGGGATATATATAATGTGATAAAGGCAAAAAGTGAAGCTGCAAAGATTTCGGGGAAATTTGCAGCGGTTAAGCTTTTGGAGGGCGATTATACTGTCAGGGAAAAACTTGGGCTTTCAGATAATGAAGCTTTGATTGCAAATGAAATTATTTTAGATGCCCAGGCTCGCTTTAAAGCTGACGGAAAGACCGTGATTTCCGTCATGCGTTATAAATTCATTGAAGACCTTTGCAGAGATACTGTTGCTAAAGGAGACGGGCGCACAAGAAAAAGGGATGAAATTATTGACGGATTTCTTCTTAATAAAAAGCTTGCAATACCTATGTTTTTAGGGATAATGCTCTTTGCTTTCTATCTTACGTTCAGCATTACCGGTGGCGTATTAAATGAATTGATGACAAGTAAAATTGCTTTACTTAAGAATGCGGTGGATATACTTTTAATAGAGCAGAAAGTAAGCCCGGTTATAATATCTTTGGTAAATGAAGGTGTGTTTGGCGGAGTAGGAGCGGTGCTTTCTTTTGTACCGACAATTGCTGTTTTGTTCTTTTTTCTCTCTCTTCTTGAGGACAGCGGATATATGGCACGCGCAGCTTTAATTATGGATAAACCTTTTGGAAGGTTGGGACTTTCCGGCAGAAGCTTTGTTCCGCTTCTTATGGGAATTGGATGCACGGTTCCGGCTATTATGGCAACGAGGACTTTGAAAGATGAGCGGGAGAGATATATGACGGTAAGGATGTTACCGTTTATCAGCTGCAGTGCAAAACTTCCGATTTATGCCATATTTACAACCGTGTTTTTTAGGCGGCATCGGGCACTTGTCATGATGGGGTTATATTTGTTTGGTGTACTGGTTGGAATGCTCAGCTTGTGGATTTTAAAAGGTACGGATGATGCGGAAGATCATATTCCCTTTATTATGGAATTGCCGCATTACAGATTACCACGTATTAAAAATACACTGCTACTTTTATGGGATAAGATACGCGATTTTGTAAGCCGAGCGTTTACTGTAGTTTTCCTTGCATCTATTATTGTATGGGGATTAAAAACATTCGGTATGCGATTTAATGTGGTATCTGATAGCGGGCAAAGTATTCTTGCGTACATAAGCCGGGGTATTTCTCCTCTTTTTGCGCCGCTCGGGTTTAATGATTGGAGAGTTGCTGCGGCACTTGTAACCGGGTTTTCAGCAAAGGAAGCGGTGATAAGTACGCTGACAGTACTTTCATCAACGGATGCCGCAACGCTTCCCGCAGCGATTAGCGAAATGTTTTCTTCGGCCTCCGCGCTTTCTTTTATGGTGTTTACGCTACTGTATACACCATGCGTTGCAGCCGTCAATACTGTAAGATGTGAGCTTGGAAGCACTGTTGCGGCATTTGGTATAATTGTGTACCAGACCGGAATTGCATGGCTTTGCGCGGCTTTTGTTTACCAAATAGGAATGCAGATTTATTGTGTCATTTGACGATGCGGTAAAAATAAAAATATTTTTTGTAAATAAAAAAGGGTTTTTGATATTTAAGGAGTATAATATATATAGAAATGTCTTTTAAGGTGGTGATAAGCCTATGATGAAAAGGGAAGATTGGGAACGCATGGAGGTTAATACTCTTTCTGAGTACGCGCAATGTGCATGTAAAAGCCGCGGACGGGAAAGAGAAGAGGAAGAGTGCCAAATCCGCACGTGCTATCAGCGCGATGTGGACAGGATAATTCACTCAAAGTCCTTCAGACGCTTAAAGCATAAAACCCAAGTGTTTCTCTCGCCCGAGGGGGATCATTACAGGACACGGCTTACGCACACTCTTGAGGTCAGCCAGATAGCGCGAACAATTGTCAGGGCGCTCGGTCTTAATCAGGACCTCACTGAGGCCATCTGCATGGGTCATGATTTAGGGCACACTCCGTTTGGGCATGCAGGTGAGAAGGAACTGCATGCGCTTACTGACGGCAGATTCACGCATAATCTTCAGTCTGTGCGCGTTGTCGAGCGTATTGAAAAAAACGGTGCAGGATTAAACCTTACATGGGAAGTGCGTGACGGTATTGAGCACCACAGCGGAAATGTTCCTGCGGCTACGTATGAGGGTCGTGTTGTTCATCTGGCAGACAGAATTGCGTATATAAACCATGATATTGATGATGCGGTGCGCGCGGGAATTTTAAAGACAGATGATATTCCGGAAAGTTTGCGTACGGGTCTGGGTCAAACTCATGCAAAAAGAATAAATGCCTTGGTCACGGATGCCATTGAGCATAGTGATAAAAGCGGTGAAATCTGCATGTCTGCAAAAGTTTCCGGTGACATGAACGAGCTTCGCAATTTTATGTTTAAAAATGTTTACCGCATCCCGGTTGCGCTCGCCGAAGAGCGCAAGGTGCGGGGGATGATAAACAGTCTTTTTAAGTATTACAGTGAACGACCGGAAGAGCTTCCGAATGAATACCGTGAGATTGCGTACAACGAGGGGGTTGAAAACGCTGTGTGCGATTACATCGCCGGAATGACAGACAGATACGCGCTCAAGGTGTATCAGAATATTTTCCTCCCGCGCTCATGGGAGGGGCAGAGTGAATAAAACCGTGTAAAATGGGCAAATATGGCTATATAATGCGGAAAGGAGAGATAATATGCCTTTTCCGGACGGCTTTTTAGAAGAGCTGTGCGCAAAATCAGATATTGTTGAAACGGTTTCGCGGTATGTATCACTGACACGGCGTGGCTCCAACTATGTCGGGCTTTGTCCGTTTCATAATGAAAAGACACCGTCGTTTTCAGTTTCGCAGGACAAGCAGTTTTTTCATTGCTTCGGATGCGGTGTTGGCGGCGACGTTATATCGTTTGTAATGCGCGTGGAGAATTTGGATTTTCCGGATGCGGTGCGGGTTCTTGCTGAGCGTGCGGGTATGACGGTGCCTGAGAGTGACGCATATGAAAAAAGCGCGCGTAAAAAACGCGAAAGGCTGCAAGCGCTAATGAGTGAGGCAGGGCGGCTTTTTCACCAAACCCTTATGGGGGATATGGGAAAGCAAGGTCTTGCATATCTCCAAAACCGCGGTTTGAGTATAGGAACAATACGGAAATTCGGTGCGGGTTTCGCGCCGGAAAGCTGGGATTTTCTTATTCGTGCAATGAATGAAAAAGGGTATACTAAAGCTGAGCTTATGGAAGCAGGCCTTGCGGTCAGCAATAAAAACGGCGGAATATATGACCGGTTCAGAAACCGTGTTATGTTTCCGATAATTGACGTGCGGGGAAATGTAATAGGCTTTGGCGGGCGTGTTATGGGTGACGGCGAGCCTAAGTATTTAAACTCTCCCGAAACTGTGATTTTTAATAAGCGCAAAAATTTATTCGCACTCAATTATGCAAAAAAGAGTGACGCGGACAAGATTATCCTTGCAGAAGGATATATGGATGTTATTGCGCTTCATCAGGCGGGATTTGACTCGGCGGTTGCGTCGCTGGGTACGGCTCTGACGGAAGAACAGGCACGGCTTATTGCAAGGTATAAAAACAAAGTAGTAATAGCGTATGACTCTGACGGTGCCGGGCAGAAAGCCGCGACTCGCGCGATAGATATATTAAAAAGCGCGGGTGTGGATGTGAAAATCCTGCGTATGGCAGGTGCAAAGGACCCGGATGAATATATTAAAAAATTCGGGCGCGACAGGTTTGCAAAGCTCATGGACAGCTCTGAGGCAGATGTTGAGTACAGATTACACAGCGCACGCGAGGGGTTTGATTTGGAAGACGACGCAAGCCGAGTGGAATATCTGAAAAAAGCAGCAAAATTGCTTGCGCGCGTAAGTAACTCCATTGAACGTGAGGTGTACATAGCGCGTGTGGCAAAGGAGACCGGAATTACTCCCGATGCGCTCTCCCATGAGGTCAAACGCGAAAGGCGGGCGCTTGAGCGTAAGTCAAAGCGCGAAGAGGAGAAAAAAGAGCTTGCACCAATTCAAAAAATGATGCCGAAGGAACGCTCACTCAGGTATGACAATCCCAAATGCGCAGCTGCGGAAGAAGGATTGGTTGCATTGCTCTTTGCAGAACCTGACCGCATATCTGAGGCTTATGCAAAAATTAAGCCTGAGGAGTTTTCATCGCCTCTGCTTGCGCGTGCATATCAGCTTGAGATTGAATGTGCTCAAAGCGGCAGGGAATGCAGCATGACGGTTTTTACCGAGGGTATGCCGCAGGAGGAATTAAACCATATTTCCGGCGTGCTTGCAAAGCGGACAAGCTTTTGCGAGAGAGGCGCGCTTGAGGATTATATAAGGGTAATTAAACAGGAAGCATTAAAGAAAGAAAATCAAGACGGTGCAGATTCTCTTCTGGAAGCTGCGCGGATGTACAGAGAAAAGAAAGGGTACGGTGGATGACAATGGATGAAAAGAACACAAACTTAGAGGGATTTGAAAATTTGGAACACAAAAGCGAGATAACCGAGGAAGAGAAAAAACAGCTTCTGCGCGATTTAATCGAGAGCGGCAAGAAGCGCGGCAAACTCTCGAGCAAGGAACTCATGAACGTTGCTGCTGAGCTTGAGATGGACTCTGACCAGATGGAAAAGCTTTATGACACACTTGAAAATCTGGGTATTGAACTGCCGCTTGAAGAGTATATGGTCGATATTCCGGTCGATGACGACATTCCGCAGGACTTGGACGATTTAGAGGTAATCCCTGATGAGGAAATTGCAGACCCGACTGCGATGGTCGAGGGACTTAACATTGACGACCATGTACGTATCTACTTAAAGGAAATTGGTAAGGTTGATCTGCTTTCTCCGGATGAGGAGATAGAGCTTGCAAAGCGTATGGCAGAAGGTGATGAGGCGGCTAAAATGCGCCTTGCTGAAGCTAACTTACGTCTTGTTGTTTCAATCGCTAAGAGATACGTCGGTCGCGGTAT